>DAIEEM010000193.1 GCA_027325905.1 Rhodocyclaceae bacterium | reverse complement strand
TCCAGTCGGGCGAGGTGCCCAGGCGCCGCATCTGCTTGGTGATGGTGTTGCCCGAGTATTCCTTCCACTCCCACACTTTTTCGAGGAACTTCTCGCGGCCGAGGTCGTGGCGCGAGACGCCTTGGGCGTCGAGTTGGCGCTCGACGACGATCTGCGTGGCGATGCCGGCGTGGTCGGTGCCCGGCTGCCACAGCGTGTTGGCGCCGCGCATGCGATGGTAGCGGGTGAGCGCATCCATCAGCGTCTGGTTGAAGCCGTGGCCCATGTGCAGCGTGCCGGTGACGTTGGGCGGCGGCAGCAGGATGCAGAAGTTGTCGTTCTTGGTCGTGTCGAGGCCGGCCTTGAAGTAGCCGCGCTGTTCCCATTCGGGATAGCGGCGCCGCTCGATGTCGGCGGGGTCGAAGCTTTTTGCGAGTTCCATTCTGAAATGCCGGGAAAGGGCGCGCCAAGCGGTGGCGCGAAACGGCGGATTATACGCGTGCTGCTTCCTTCAATCGTCCGTGGGGTCGGGCTTGGCGGGCTCTTGCGCGGCCGCCAGGACGCCTTGCAGCCTGGGCAGCAACTCGCCGCGGGCCTGCGCCGCAAGCTGGATGATCAACTGATCGGTGATGCCGTCGAGCACATGCTGGACGTGATGCGGCAGACCCTCGTCGAGCCAGGCCTCCAGTTCGGCGGCGAGCGCGCCGCGCAGCGCCGCAAGGTCGACGGGCGTGGACACCGGAAGCTCCCGCAACGCATCGGGACCGACGATGTCGGTGAGCAGCGGCACGTCGTCGTCGCCGGCGCGGTCGTCGGCAGTGGCCTCGGTGGCGGTGGCGCCGGCGACGAAGACGCGATGCCGGCGCATCAGCGCATCCGCCTTCTGCAACAGGTCGTCGTCGGCCACTTCAGAAGCCGTCCGCAACGCTGCGGTTTTCCACCGCATAGCCGCGCTCGCGGTAGTAGCGGTAGCGCTCGCGCGCCGGCAGGCGGTCGCCGTCGGCGGTGCTGACGATCTCGACGACTTCCTCGAAGCGCGAGAAGCCCGGCGGGACATCGTTCGACAGGTTGAGCAGGCAGCGGTCCTGCGGCAAGGTATCGAGGCTGTCGGCGATCACAACCGGCGTCTCGGCGGCGAGCGCAGAGCCGGCGCGGCAATGGGGCAGGAATCCGGTCGCCGGCGCGGTCCATAGCAAGCGGTCGAGTCGTTCGGCGAGTTCGGCGTCGGGGGCGAAGACTAGTACCGGATGCCGGCGCCAGGACGCTGCAAGCCACCCTGCCGCGGCTTGCACGCGATCGTCCGCATTCGAATAGAAACGGATGCTGGTCACGCCTTCTCGGTCGCGCGGGCCATGAGGAAGTGGATGAGTTGCGGCACCGGCCGCCCAGTGGCGCCCTTTTCCTTGCCCGACTTCCAGGCGGTGCCGGCGATGTCGAGGTGCGCCCATTCGTATTTCTTGGCGAAGCGCGAGAGGAAGCAGGCGGCCGTGATGGTGCCGGCGGGGCGCCCGCCGATGTTGGCCATGTCGGCGAAATTGCTCTGCAACTGTTCCTGGAAATCGTCCCACAACGGCAACTGCCAGGCGCGATCGTAGGCCTCCTGGCCGGCGTCGAGAAGTTCGCGCGCCAGTCCGTCGTCGTTGGCGAGCAGGCCGGTGACGACGTGGCCAAGCGCGATCACGCAGGCGCCGGTGAGCGTGGCGACGTCGACGACGCAGGCGGGCTCCAGACGTTCGACGTAGGTCAGCGCATCGCAGAGGATGAGGCGGCCTTCGGCGTCGGTGTTGAGAATTTCGACGGTCTGCCCCGACATCGAGGTGACGATGTCGCCGGGCCGGGAAGCGCCGCCGCCGGGCATGTTCTCGGTGGTCGGGACGACGACGACGAGATTCAGCGGCAGCTTCATCTGCGCCGCCGCCCTCATCGTGCCGAGCACGCTGGCCGCGCCCGACATGTCGTACTTCATCTCGTCCATCTCGGGCGCCGGCTTCAGCGATATGCCGCCGGTATCGAAGGTGATGCCCTTGCCGACGAGGACGACGGGCTTGTCACCCTTCTTGCCGCCGGCATAGGTGAGGACGATGAACTTGGGCGGCTGGTGCGATCCCCTGGCGACGGAAAGCAGAGTGTTCATGCCGAGCTTTTCCATGTCGGCGCGCTCCAGCACTTCGATGCCCAGTCGGTACTCGGCCGCGAGCATCCGCGCCTGCTCGGCGAGATACGTCGGCGTGCAGACGTTGGCCGGCAGGTTGGCGAGATTTTTGGTCAAGTTGATGCCGCCGGCGATGGCCTCG
>DAIEEM010000184.1 GCA_027325905.1 Rhodocyclaceae bacterium | reverse complement strand
GACGAGTTGCTGGGTGCGCGGATTGGGCAGCGTATGGGCGACGCCGAGGTAGATCAGCCGCGCCTCTTCGCGCCCGGCGATGACCTCGATGGGGAAGCCGAGCGCCGCTTCGGCCTCGACCAGGAACTGCGGCGCGTTCTTCGCCACGCGCAAGGTGTTGGTCGCCACGGCGCGCACCGCCCCGCCGGCGAAGCCGCGCAGCATCTCGCCGAAGCGCGCCAGCGCATCGAGGCCGCGCAACTGCGAGGCGCCGTCGAGCGTCCTGTCACGGGTCAATCCGGAAGCCAGCCGCACCGATTCCTTGAGGCCATCGAGAGGGTAAATCTGGTTGCCGACGACGCGCCCCACCTGGAGGCGAAAGCTGTTGGAGCCGAGGTCGACGGCGGCAATGAGGTCGTAAGCCATAGGCGCCCGATTCTAATTCATCGCCCCGGCTTTGCCGCGCTGGCATAGACCGCCGGCTTGTCATATCCTAGCAACATCGCTGAAATAAAATCCGCCGCCCACAGACTCTCCGCGGACGGATTCATCAATGGAAGCCATGCCGACACCTGCCGCCCGCCGCTATCCGCCAGAACATTTCATCAACCGCGAACTGTCGCTGCTCGCCTTCAACCGCCGCGTCCTGGCGCAGGCTGCCGACGAACGCGTACCGCTGCTGGAGCGGCTGCGCTTCCTCTGCATCGTCTCGTCGAACATGGACGAATTCTTCGAGATCCGCGTCGCCGGCCTCAAGGAACAAATGAAGCTCGGCAGCCACGCGATTTCCGCCGACGGCCTCTCGCCCGACGAGGTTTATCGCCGCGTCGCGCTCGAAGCCCATGCGCTGATCGCCGAGCAATATGCGTTGTGGAACGAAGCCATCCTGCCCAAGCTGCACGCCGAAGGCGTCGTCTTCCTGCGCCGTTCCGAGTGGACGGCGGAACAGCAGGCATGGATCCGCGAATACTTCGTCGGCGAAGTCATGCCGATGCTGACGCCGATCGGCCTCGATCCGGCCCACCCGTTCCCGCGCGTGCTCAACAAGAGCCTGAATTTCGCCATCGAACTGTCGGGCCACGACGATTTCGGCCGCACCGGCGGCGCCGCCATCGTCCAGGCGCCGCGCGCCCTGCCCCGCGTCATCCGCCTGCCGAAGTCGCTGACCGGGGTCGATTACGGCGTGGTCTTCCTCTCGTCGATCATGCACCAGCATGTGCACGAGCTGTTCCCCGGCATGACGATAAGCGGCTGCCACCAGTTCCGCGTCACGCGCAATTCCGACTTGTGGGTCGACGACGAGGAAGTGAAAAACCTGCGCACCACCATCCAGGGCGAACTGCCGCAACGCCACTTCGGCGATGCCGTGCGCCTCGAAATCGCCGACAACTGCTCGCCGGTCATGGCCGAGTTCCTGCTCCAGCAGTTCGGCCTCGACCGCGACGACCTCTACCAGGTGCCCGGCATCGTCAACCTGGTGCGTCTGATCTCGGTGCCCGACCAGGTCGAGCGCCCCGACCTCAAATACGCGGCCTTCCAGCCCGGCCTGCCCAAGGTGCTGACCAAGCGCTACGACGTCTTCGCCAGCATCCGCAAGCAGGATGTCCTGGTGCACCATCCCTTCCAGTCCTTCAGCCCGGTCATCCAGATGCTCGAACAGGCGGCCGACGATCCGGCGGTGGTGGCGATCAAGATGACCGTCTACCGCACCGGCACCGATTCCGTGCTGCTCGAACACCTGCTGCGCGCCGCGCAACTGGGCAAGGAAGTCACCGTCGTCGTCGAACTGATGGCGCGCTTCGACGAGGAAGCCAACCTCAACATCGCCACCAAGCTCGAAGACGTCGGCGCCCACGTCGTCTACGGCGTGTTCGGCTACAAGACGCACGCCAAGCTGCTGATGGTGCTGCGGCGCGAGGAGAACGGCTATCGCCGCTACGTCCATCTCGGCACCGGCAACTACCATCCGCGCACCACGCGCCTCTACACCGACTTCGGCCTCATGACCTGCAATCCCGAAATCGCCGCCGACGTCGGCGACGTCTTCAAGCAGATCACCGGCATGGGCAAAGCCGGCGAACTCAAGCACCTGTGGCGCGCGCCCTTCACCCTGCACTCGAACATCATCGCCTGCATCAAGGCCGAAACCGAAGCCGCCAAGGCCTCGCGCCGCGGCCTGGTCATCGCCAAGATGAATTCGCTGCTCGACCCGGAAACCATCGAGGCGCTCTACGAAGCCTCGCAGGCCGGCGTCAAGATCGATCTCATCGTGCGCGGCGTCTGCGCGCTGCGCCCCGGCGTCAAGGGCCTCTCCGACAATATCCGCGTGCGTTCGATCATCGGCCGCTTCCTCGAGCACCACCGTATTTTCTACTTCTACGCCGACGGTGCGGAAAGGCTCTATCTTTCGTCCGCCGACTGGATGGAGCGCAACTTCTTCCGCCGCATCGAGGTCGCCTTTCCGGTGCTGGACAAGAAGCTCAAGCTGCGCGTCATCAAAGAAGGCCTGCGGCCCTACCTCGCCGACGACTCGCAAGCCTGGGACATGGAAAGCGACGGCCAGTACCGCATGCGGCGCAACAAGCGCGGCGCATCGTTCTCGGCGCAGGAATCGCTGCTTGCCGACATGACGACGGCGGTGTAGCAGCGGGCGATGGGTGGGCGACGGGTGTGTGCCCGTTGCGGTTTCGTACCATGTGTCAACTAGGCTTGCCGCTTTCGGACACAAAGCGGCCGAATCCGGCCCGCCCCCCTTCCGCCTAGAACGGAAGGTAAGTCTTCTTCTTCGTGTAATGCAGGTAGCCGATGCTGGCTCCGGCCCGGAGCCCGACGCCGATCCGGATCGGGGCGAGAATGATGTCGCCGCGCTGCTGGTAATTGATGCCGGCGCCGCCGACATAGTAGAAGCTGCCGTCGACCGCAGGGAAGCGCTGATAGATCTTGGCGGACGAGGGCAGATGATAGACCAGGACGAAGACTTTCGATGCGTTGGCGCCGAAATCGAAGCCGATCGAAGGCCCTTGCCAATAGACCTTCTGGGAACCGCCGCTCTTCAGCTTGAGCACGCCGTCGCCGTAGCGCAG
>DAIEEM010000182.1 GCA_027325905.1 Rhodocyclaceae bacterium | reverse complement strand
GTCGAAGGTCTTGACCGGCAGCAGGGTATTGATCTTCTCGCCCTCGGCCAGCGGCAGCAGGTTGACGATGGGCTTGCCGCGGCTAGAACGGCCGCCCTGCGGCACGTTGTAGACCTTGATCCAGTACATGCGGCCGCGGTTGGAGAAGCACAGGATGTAGTCGTGGGTGTTGGCCACGAACATTTTTTCGATAAAGTCCTCGTCCTTGGTGCCCGCGGCCTGCTTGCCGCGTCCGCCACGCTTCTGTGCGCGGTAATCGTCCATCGGCTGGGTCTTGATATAGCCGGTGTGCGACAGGGTGACCACCATGTCTTCCGGCGCAATCAGGTCTTCCATGGAAAGATCCTGGGTTTCGGTGACGATCTGCGAACGGCGCTTGTCGCCGAACTGCGTCTTGATCGCCGTCAGTTCGGTGCCGATGATCTCGGTGATGCGGTCGGGGCGCGCCAGGATGTCGAGCAGGTCGGCGATCTGCTCCATCACCTCCTTGTACTCGGCGACGATCTTGTCCTGCTCCAAACCGGTCAGGCGCTGCAGGCGCAGTTCCAGAATCGCCTGGGCCTGCACGTCGGAGAGCAGGTAGCCGCGCCGCGACAGGCCGAACTCGGGCGCCAGGCCTTCCGGACGCGAGGCCTCGGCCGCGGCGCGCGCGAGCATTTCTTCGACCAGCGCCGAATGCCAGGTGCGTGCCATGAGTTCGCGCTTGGCGTCGGCCGGCGTCGGCGCCGCCTTGATCAGCGCGATGATGTCGTCGACGTTCGACAGCGCCACGGCCAGGCCTTCGAGGACGTGGCCGCGCTCGCGCGCCTTGCGCAATTCCAACACCGTGCGTCGCGTGATGACTTCGCGGCGATGCGACAGGAAGCAGTCGAGCAGTTGCTTGAGGTTGAGCAGTTGCGGGCGGCCGTCGACCAGCGCCACCATGTTCATGCCGAAGGTGTCCTGGAGCTGGGTCTGCTTGTAGAGGTTGTTGAGCACCACTTCCGGCACTTCGCCGCGCTTGAGCTCGATCACCAGGCGCATGCCGGACTTGTCGGACTCGTCCTGGATATGGGCGATGCCCTCGATCTTCTTCTCGTTGACGAGTTCGGCGATCTTTTCCTGCAGCGTCTTCTTGTTGACCTGGTAGGGCAGCTCGTCGACGACGATGGCCTGCCGATCGGTCTTGCCGACGTTCTCGAAATGGGTGCGCGCGCGCATGACGACGCGGCCGCGGCCGGTCAGGTAGCCGTCGCGCACGCCGGACACGCCGTAGATCAACCCGGCGGTCGGGAAGTCCGGCGCCGGCACGATCTTGATAAGTTCCTCGATGTCGATGGCCGGGTTGTCGAGCACGGCCAGGCAGGCGTCGACGACTTCGTTCAGGTTGTGCGGCGGGATGTTGGTGGCCATGCCGACGGCGATGCCCGAACTGCCGTTGATGAGCAGGTTGGGAATCCGCGCCGGCAGGATCAGCGGTTCGTTCTCGGAACCATCGTAGTTCGGGCCGAAGTCGACGGTTTCCTTGTCGATGTCGGCGAGCAGTTCGTGGCCGATCCTGGCCATGCGCACTTCGGTGTAACGCATCGCCGCGGCATTGTCGCCGTCGACCGAGCCGAAGTTGCCCTGGCCGTCGACCAGCATGTAGCGCAAGGAAAAATCCTGGGCCATGCGCACGATGGTGTCATACACGGCGGTATCGCCGTGCGGATGGTACTTACCGATGACGTCGCCGACGATGCGCGCCGACTTCTTGTAGGCGCGGTTCCAATCGTTGTTCAACTCGTGCATGGCGAACAGCACGCGGCGGTGCACGGGCTTCAAGCCGTCGCGGGCATCCGGCAGGGCGCGGCCGACGATCACGCTCATGGCGTAATCGAGGTAGGAGTGGCGCATCTCCTCTTCAAGGCTGACGGGCAGGGTTTCTTTTGCGAAAGACGTCATGTCGATTGATTGACCCGGAAGGGAATGCTAAAAAGAGCGATTTTAGCATGCCGGATGCGCCCGCCCCTGCCCACCGTGCACTTGCCGTACCGACGCTAACCACTTGTTCCAACTGACGGATACTGATCCAATATCGCCATGATCGCCACGCCGCCCGCCGCCGCGCCGCAACCGATAGACCTCCTGATCGAACCGCGCTGGACCATTCCCATAGAACCGGCAGGGGTGGTGTTGGAGCGCCACGCCCTGGCTGTCGATCAGGGGCGCATCGTCGCCCTTCTCCCCAGCGACGACGCCCATGCTCGCTACGCACCGCGCCAGTACATGAAGATGGCCGAACACGTCCTGCTGCCGGGGCTCGTCAATCTCCACACCCACGCCGCCATGGCACTGATGCGCGGCTACGCCGACGATCTGCCGCTGAAGGATTGGCTGCAGGAAAAAATCTGGCCGGCCGAAGCCAAGCACGTCTCGCCCGATTTCGTCCATGACGGCACGCTGCTGGCCTGCGCCGAAATGCTGCGTGGCGGCGTCACCTGCTGCAACGACATGTACTTCCATCCGCAGGCCGCCGCCGCCGCGGCGCTGCGGCTGGGCATGCGCATCGCCATCGGCATCACGGTCATCGAGTTTCCGACCGGCTACGCCGCCGATGCCGAGGACTACCTGACCAAGGGTCTCGCCGCCCGCGACCAGTTGCGCGACGAATCCTTGATCTCCTTCTGCCTGGCGCCGCACGCGCCCTACACCGTGGCCGACAAGACCTTCGAGCGCGTCGCCACCCTGGCAGCGCAACTCGATTTGCCGATCCACATCCACATCCACGAAACGCAGCACGAGATCGCCGAGAGCCTCCAGCAGCATGGCATGCGGCCCCTCGAACGGCTGCGGCGCCTCGGCCTGCTCGATCCGCGCCTGATCGCCGTCCATGCCGTGCACCTCGATGCCGATGAAATCGGGCTGCTGGGCGAGCACGGCTGCAGCGTCGCCCACTGCCCGACGTCCAACATGAAGCTTGCCAGCGGCATCGCGCCGGTGGCGGAGATGCTGGCCGCGGGCCTGCGCGTAGGGCTCGGCAGCGACGGCGCCGCCAGCAACAACCGCCTCGACCTGTTCCGCGAAATGCGTCACGCCGCGCTGCTGGCGAAAACCGCCAGCGGCGACGCCACCGTCGCCAACGCCCACCAAGTGCTGCGCATGGCCACGTTGAACGGCGCCGCAGCGCTCGGGCTCGACGCCCGCATCGGCTCGCTGGCGACGGGAAAACAGGCGGATCTATGCGCGGTACGATTAGACGATTGGCAACTCCAGCCATGCTACGAACCGGCCTCCCATCTGGTCTATGCTGCCGGGCGTGAACACGTCAGTCACGTCTGGACGGACGGAAAGTTGCGAATTTACGACGGAATGCTCATGAACCTAGACCCGCCGGAATTGCTGGACATAACGCGAATGTGGCATAATATTATTTGTTCGTAAGGCCGTGCACGCAGCGATTCTGCGCCAATTTACCGACAACCTATTCAACGAGGGAACCATGAAAACCATACAAAAATCCTTGCTTCTCGCCGCCCTGCTTGGCATCAGTACCGCCGTGCTGGCTCAAACTCCCGGCATCGATCCCAAGGGCGACGTCGGCTACCTGATCGACAGCCGCGACAACGTCGTCAAGAGCGGTGCCGGTTCCTGCTGGCGCACCGGCTACTGGACGCCGGCCATGGCGGTCGCCGAGTGCGATCCCGAACTCGTCAAGAAGGAAGCGCCGCCGGCCGCTCCCGTGGCGAATCCCGCCACGCCGAAGCCCGCCGCCCAGAAGGTGACCCTGGCCGCCGACACGCTCTTCGATTTCGACAAGGCGACGTTGCGCCCCGAAGGCAAGGCTGCGCTCGACGAACTCCTCGCCAAGGTCAAGGACATCAAGCTCGAAGTGATCATCGCCGTCGGCCATGCCGACCGCTTCGGCACCGACAAGTACAACCAGAAGCTCTCCGAGAAGCGCGCCGAGTCCGTCAAGGCCTACCTGGTCAGCAAGGGCATGGAACCGAACCGCGTCTACACCGAAGGCAAGGGCAAGACGCAGCCCGTCACCAAGCCCGGCGAGTGCAAGGGACCGAAGAGCAAGAAGGTCATCGCCTGCCTGCAGCCGGATCGCCGCGTCGAAATCGAAGTCATCGGCACGACGCAGCCGAACTAAGCTGCGTTTCGGCATCGAAAGCCCTGCCTGCGCAGGGTTTTTTTTTCGTTTCGACTTAACGTTCGCTTCCTCGTCCGGCCCCACCGCCGCAATGAGCACCGCGTGCGGATTGCGCCTTACAATCTCGCCATGAACCTCAACGCCGACCCGCAAGAACTCGCCAAATTCGGCGAACTGGCCCATCGCTGGTGGGACCCCAACTCGGAATTCAAGCCCCTGCACGACATCAATCCGCTGCGCCTGGGCTGGATCGACCGCGCCGTCGCGCTCTCCGGCAAGCGCGTGCTCGACGTCGGCTGCGGCGGCGGCCTGCTTGCCGAAGGCATGGCCGCGCTCGGGGCGCAGGTCACCGGCATCGACCTGTCCGAGAAACCGCTGGGCGTCGCCCAACTGCATCTTTTCGAAAGCGGCCAGAAAGTCGACTATCGCCAGATTGCCGCCGAAGAACTCGCGGCAGCCGAGCCGGCCGCTTTCGACATCGTCACCTGCCTGGAGATGCTCGAACACGTGCCCGATCCGGCCAGTACGGTGCGCGCCTGCGCCGCGCTCGTCAAGCCCGGCGGCACGGTGTTCTTTTCGACCATCAACCGCAATCTCAAAGCCTACCTGCTGGCGGTGGTCGGCGCCGAATACATCCTCGACATGCTGCCGCGCGGCACGCACGATTACGCCCGTTTCCTGCGGCCCGCGGAGCTTGCGCGTTTCTGCCGCGAGGCGCACCTGGCCGTCGAGGAACTCGTCGGCATGACATACAACCCATTGACCCGGACCTACGCGCTGGGCCGCGACACCAGCGTCAACTTCCTTCTGCGGGCAACGCGCAGCGCATGATGCCGACAAACGCTCGCATGCCGTTTGGGGGCGGCCCGGCGACGGTATGACGGCGGCCGTTCTGTTCGATCTCGACGGCACGCTTGCCGACACGGCGCGCGATCTCGGCGGCGCCCTCAACCGACTGCTGGCGGAGGACGAGCGTGCGCCGATCCCTTACGAAGTGCTGCGGCCGCACGTTTCCGGCGGCGCCCGCGCGCTGCTGCGCCTGGGCTTCGGCCTAACGCCGGCCGACAGCGACTACACGGGATTCCAGCGACGCTTCCTCGCTCATTACCAGGCCGCGATCTGCGTCGACACCGTGCTGTTCGATGGCATCGCCGAATTGCTCGCCGAACTCGACGCCCGCGCCATCGCCTGGGGCGTGGTCACGAACAAGTCCCAGCGCTTTACGCTGGCGCTGGCGGAAGCGCTCGGGCTGCGCGGCCGCGCCGCCTGCCTCGTCAGCGGCGACAGCAGCCCCCGTCCCAAGCCCGACGCGCAGCCGCTGCTGCTGGCTTGCGGACTGGCCGGCGCGCTGCCGGCGCAAACTCTCTACGTCGGCGACGACGTGCGCGACATCCATGCCGGCAAGGCCGCAGGCGTAACGACCGTCGCCGTCAGCTACGGCTATCTCGGCGACGGCCTGCCCATCGCGGAATGGGGCGCCGACCGCGTCGTGGATACGCCGGCAGAGATCCTCGCGCTGATCGATCGGACGGAGCCCGGTGCGGACGATCAGGGCGAGGGCGACGGGCGCTGCGGCTTGGGAGGGTAGAGTTCGCGGCCCGCGTCGTGGATGTCGCGGCGCAACTGACGGCGCTGTTCGGGACTCAGCCGGGCGCCGGACGATGGAGGAACCTCCTGGCGCTGCGGTATCTCGCCCTGCGGATCGAGTTGCTGCTGTGGCGTCCCGCGTTCGCCATCGGCGCGCGGTGTGGACACCGGACGGGGCCGCATTTGCGCATACGCCGGCGCGAACGCCATCAGGGCAGCGCTTGCAGCTAGCAGTTTCCACACATTCCGGCTCATCGCAGTCTCAATCGATCAACAGCGCCACCAGGGCACGCACGACATTGTAGCCGACCGCCGATGTCGCATGGAGATCGCCAATATATGCCAATAACATTAGAGACGACCGAAGCAGCGACGAAGAATGCCTTCATGTCGCCCCCGCCCGTCCGCCACCTTGCGGTACCAGCCGAACTCTAGAGGGCGCCTGTAAGAGATATGTGTGCGCTACGCCGCGCTTTGTAAGTCTTTGTAACCTTCCCAGCACAAAAGTCCGCGATCAAGCTAGGATTCATGCCATGCCAAACACCAAAATTCTCGTCGTAGACGACGACCAGCGCCTGCGCCAGTTGCTGGAGCGCTACTTGACCGAACAGGGTTTCACCGTCAGGGCCGTCGACGGCGCCGAAGCGATGGATAAGGCGCTGGCCCGCGAAATTTACGACCTCATCGTCCTCGACCTGATGATGCCGGGGGAAGACGGTCTGACCATCTGCCGCCGGCTGCGCGGCGCCAACAACGCGGTGGCCATCATTATGCTCACCGCCAAGGGCGACGAAGTCGACCGTATCGTCGGACTCGAACTCGGCGCCGACGATTATCTGCCCAAGCCCTTCAACCCGCGCGAACTCGTCGCGCGCATCAACGCCGTGCTGCGGCGCCGCGCCGCGCCGCCGCCGCCGGGCGCACCCGACGCCAATGAGGAGGTGGTCAACTTCGGCCTCGTCTCCATCAATCTGGCGACGCGCGAACTGACGCGCGGCGAGACCGTCACGCCGCTTACCACCGGCGAGTTCGCCCTGCTCAAAATATTGGTCAGCCATCCGCGCCAGCCGATGAGCCGCGACAAGCTGATGGAACTGGCGCGCGGCCGCGAATACGACGTCTTCGACCGCTCCATCGACGTGCGCATCTCGCGCCTGCGCAGACTCGTCGAGGACGATCCGACGAAGCCCCGCCACATCCAAACCGTCTGGGGCTTCGGCTACGTATTCGTCCCCGACGGCAAGAAAGCCGAATGACGTTTTTCCCGCGCACCCTGCTGTGGCGCACCTTCCTGCTTGTCGCCCTGCTGATGCTGCTTTCGGTGTGGGCCTGGTTCGTCATTTTCAACACCTACCAGCGCGAGCCGCGGGCGCGCGAACTTTCGCAGATGATCGTCAGCGCCGCCAACCTCACCCGCGCCGCACTGATCACCGCCCGCCCCGAAGCCCGCCTCGATCTGCTGCGCGAACTCTCCGACCGCGAGGGCATCCACATCTATCCGGTCGAAGACACCGACCTGATCGAGCCCCTCCCCGACCGCCCCTTCCTCCGGCGCGTACAAACCCTGGTGCGCGAACAACTCGGCCCTCAGACCATGCTCACGCTCAGGCGCGACGGTGAACGCGCGCTGTTCATCAGCTTCGGCATCGACTACAGCGACCAAGCCGATTACTGGCTCGCTTTGCCGCTTGAGCGCATCGACCGCTTCTTCCCCATCGAATGGCTGGGTTGGGCCGCCGCCGCCTTGCTGTTGTCGCTCGCCGGCACCTGGCTTATCGTTTCGCGCGTCGCCCGTCCGCTCAAGACGCTCGCCGCCGCAGCCGGCGAAATCGGGCGCGGACGCACGCCGCGGCCCATCGCCATAGAAGGACCCACCGAAATCAAGATGCTGGCGCATGCCTTCAATGAAATGAGCGCCGACCTCGACCGCCTCGACCAGGATCGCGCGCTCATCCTCGCCGGCATCTCGCACGACTTGCGCACGCCCTTGACGCGGCTGCGCATGGGCATCGAGATGAGCGGCATGGACGACGCCATGCGCGCCGAAACCGTCGCCGACATCGAGGAAATGGACTGCACCATAGGCCAGTTCCTCGACTTCGCCCGCGCCGACGGCGGCGAACCCTTGCAGGCAACAGACCTCGGCGCCCTGCTGGCGGACCTGACCGAACAGTATCGCCGCCGCGGTATCGAGATCGCTTGCGTCGTCGCAGCGCTGCCGCCGCAGGCGGTGCGGCCGAAGGCGCTGCGCCGCGCGCTCGGCAACCTGGTCGAGAACGCCCTGCGCCATGCCGGCGACCTGCCGATCGAGTTGTCGCTGCAAACCGCCGGCAAGAACGTCCGTCTCGCCGTTGCGGACCGCGGTCCGGGCATCCCGCCGGACGAGGCCGAGCGCCTCAAGCTTCCCTTCACCCGCCGGGAAAACGCCCGCACCAACGCCGTCGGCGCCGGACTGGGCTTGGCCATCGTCGACCGCGTCGCCCGCAGCCATAGCGGCCGGCTGGAACTGCTGCCGCGCGATGGAGGCGGGCTGCTGGCGCGTATCGTCGTACCGCGGTCGGACGCCTGAATGGATCCGGCCGCCGCCGATCGCCAAGGCGCCGAAGCGATATTCCTGGAGGGCAGCCGCCTGCTGGCGGCGGGCGACCTGGCCGGCGCGGAAGCGCGCTGGCGCGAAGCGCTGCGCCTTCGGCCGGACTTCGCCGAGGCCCACGGCAACCTCGGCATCGTCCTCGACCGCCGCGGCGCCGCGGCAGAAGCCGAAACCTGCCATCGCCGTTCGATCGCGCTCGATCCGACGCGCCCGCAGACGCATCTCAACCTCGGCGTCAATCTCGCCCAACGCAAGCGCTTCGACGCAGCCGAAGCCGCCTATCGCGAGGCGCTCCGCCTCGACCCGCAGTGCGCCGCCGCATGGTCGAATCTCGGCGTGCTCTATGCCTGCACCAAGCGCGAGATCGAAGCCGAGCAATGCTATCGCCGCGTCCTTGAGCGCATGCCCGGCCATGCCAACGCCCGTTTCAATCTCAGCTACCTGCTGCTGCGCCAGGGCCGCTATGAAGAAGGCTGGGCCAGCTTCGAAGGCCGCGAATGGTATGCGCCCTTCGAGAAGGCCTTCGCCTGCCCGCGCTGGCACGGCGAACCGCTCGCAGGAAAATCGATTGTCGTCGCCTTCGAGGCGGGACTCGGCGACATGATCCAGTTCGCCCGCTACGCCGCTACACTGAAACAGATGGGTGCCGCTCATGTCGCGATGGTCTGTCATCCGCCGCTGAAGACGCTGTTCGCGACGCTGCAAGGAGCCGATGAAATCACCGGCTACGACGAAGCGGCCGCCACCGCCGTGCCGCGTGATTTCTGGACGCCGCCCCTGAGCCTGCCCCGCTACTGCGGAACGCGCCTCGACTCGATTCCGGCGGCGCTGCCTTACGTGCATGCGGAACCCGGGCGCATGGCGCGCTGGGCGCCGCGGCTGCCGCAGGGCGACCTGCGCGTCGGCCTAGTCTGGAAGGGCAGCCTCAGCTTCGAGAACGACACCTATCGCTCGCTGCCGCATCTGGCGACGCTGGCGCCGCTATGGCAAGTCCCCGGCGTGCGGTTCGTCAGCCTGCAGAAGGGCGCCGGCGAGGACGAGGCAGCGCAGCCGCCGCACGGACAGCCGCTGGTCCATCTCGGTTCGGAATTCCGGGACTTCGCCGACACCGCCGCCGTCGTCGCCCAGCTAGATCTCGTCATCAGCGTCGACACCGCCGTCGCCCATCTCGCCGGCGCGCTCGGCAAGCCGTGCTGGCTGCTGCTGCCGGACTACAAGACGGACTGGCGCTGGTTGACCGGCCGCAGCGATTCGCCGTGGTATCCCGAAGTCATGCGGCTGTTTCGCCAGCCGGCGACGGGCAGATGGGCGCCGGTCATGGCGGATGTGAGGAAAGCATTGGCGGCGCTCGCCGATCGCGGCCCGGCCTGAGGGACGCCGTCAGACAGCGAGATCCACGCTCGCCTGCCCGCGCCGCAGCAGCCGCGCATGCCGGTGCCGCGCCATCAGCCGCGGGTCCGTCACCACCTTGCCGACGGTTTCGCCGCAGACCATCACCACGCCCAGCACCGGCAGCACCAGCATGAGGCCGGAGACGCCCGCCACGGCGCCGCCGGCGAAGATCATCAACACGGTCACCAGCGGATGCATGTGCAGGCTCTTGCCGACCGTCAGCGGCATATAGACGAAATCGTCGAGCAGCCGCACGACGACGAACAGCGCGACGGCCCAGTAGGCCAGCGCCGGCTGGTCGGGGAAATCGGTGGCGGCGACGAGCACCACCGCCAGTCCGCCGAGTAGCGAACCGACGTAAGGAATCCAGGCCAGGACCGCGCAGACGAAGCCCAGCGCCAGTGCGCCGGGAAACCCCAGCAGCCAGAGGCCGGCCGCCAGGGTGACGGTGTCGAGCACGGTCAGCTTCATCAGTCCCATGAAATAGGCGCGCAGAGTCTGGTCGACTTCGTGCAGCAGGTAGAGCGTCCTCTCGAAGAAGGCGTTGGGTACGGCGCGTGCGAGGAAGCGCTTGAAGCGCAAGCCGTCCTTGAGGAAGAAGAAGGCGAGGAAGGGCACCAGCAGCAGCGA
>DAIEEM010000177.1 GCA_027325905.1 Rhodocyclaceae bacterium | reverse complement strand
GCGGCGTCGGCATGGACGTCGTCAAGCGCAACATTGGCGCGCTGGGCGGCCGGGTCGACATCCAGTCGATGACGGGCATCGGCACGCGCATGACGGTCAAGCTGCCGCTGACCCTGGCGATCCTCGACGGCATGTCGGTGGCGGTCGGCCGCGAGATCTACATCGCGCCGCTCGGCTACTTCATCGAATCGCTGCAGGCGGAGCGCAGCATGATCAAGAGCGTATCCGGCATCGAGCGCCTGATCCAGGTGCGCGACGAGTACCTGCCGGTGATCGCCCTTTACGAAATCTTCGGCATCCCCGGCGCCATTACGGCGCTCGACCGCGGCATCCTCATCATCATGGAGTCCGACGGCACCAAGGCGGCGCTATTCGTCGACGCCATGGTCGGCCAGCAGCAGGTGGTGATCAAGAGCCTTGAATCCAATTACCGCAAAGTCAGCGGCATCTCCGGCGCCACCATCATGGGCGACGGCCATGTTGCGCTGATCCTCGACGTCCCGGCACTGGTCGGCATGGCGCGCGACTCGCTGCCCGCCGCCTAGTTATCGACCAATTTCCCAGGAGCACAGCATGGCCTACGACAACGCCAAACCGCAAGGCGCGGACACCGGGGAAGGCAGCTTTGCCCAGGAATATCTGACGTTCACGCTCGGCCCCGAGGAATATGCCATAGATATTCTCAAGGTCCAGGAGATCCGCGGCTACGAGCAGCCGACCACCATCGCCAACGCGCCGCCCTTCATCAAGGGGGTCATCAACCTGCGCGGCACCATCGTGCCGATCGTCGACTTGCGCATCAAGTTCGGCGTCGGCGTCGCCGAGTATACCGTCTTCATCGTGGTCATCATCCTCAACATCGGCAGCCGCGTCGTCGGCATCGTCGTCGATGGCGTCTCCGACGTCACCAGCCTCGCTGCCTCCCAGGTGCGGCCGGCGCCCGAGTTCGCCGCCTCCGTCAGCACGCATTACATCGAGGGTCTCGGCACGCTTGGCGAGCGCATGCTGATCGTGGTGGACATCGAGGGGCTCATGCTGTCCGCCGAAATGGCGCTGGTGGATGACGCCGTCACGCCCATCTGAACCCATTACCTTCGCAACGACGAGGACGACATGAGAACCAATCTCCCGGTTACCGACAACGAGGTGCTGCTGAGCGACGACACGATGATCGTCTCGAAGACCGACCTCAAGGGGCGCATCACTTACGTCAACAAGGATTTTCTCGACATCAGCGGCTACAGCGCGGAAGAGTTGATCGGCGAGCCGCACAACATCGTGCGCCACCCGGACATGCCGCCGGAGGCGTTCGACGACCTTTGGCGCGTTCTCAAGGAGGAGCGTCCCTGGGTCGGCTACGTCAAGAACCGCTGCAAGAACGGCGACTTCTACTGGGTCGAGGCCCATGTGGCGCCGATGTGGGAGGGCACGCAAGTCGTCGGCTATGTGTCGGTGCGCCACCGGGCGCCGCGCGACGAGATCGCGGCGGCGGAGGGCGCCTACCGCCGGTTCCGCGAGAAGAAGGCCGGCGGCTTGATGATCCGCGACGGCCGGGTGGCGTCGACCGGGCCGTTTGCCCGGCTGCGGCAGCGGCTTACCGACGCGTCGATTTCCACCAAGATCATGCTCGGCTGCGCGATCGGCGCGGTGGCCATCATGACCGCGACGACCCTGTTCCTCGGGCAAATGCTCTCGGCCGGCCTCGGCGCGCAGGGCGAGACCAATCTCAAGCAGAACCTCGCACTGATCCGCGGCATGGTCGAGGTGCGCGCCAACGCCATGCGCAACGAGGCGCTGCGGCTCAACGACATCTTCACCGGCTATTTCCCCGAAGGCTTCAGCGTCGAAGCCGGCGCCGACGTGCCTGTCCTTAGGAGCGGCAAGACCGTCATGAACGGTCGCGACGACGAGGTCGACCGCTTCAGCGGGCTGACCCATGCGGTGGCGACGCTGCTCGTGCGCAAGGGCGACGACTTCATTCGCGTCGCCACGTCGGTCAAGAACGAGAAAGGCGAGCGGGCCGTCGGCACGCTGCTGGCGCAGGACCATCCGGGCCGCGCCAAGCTGCTCGCCGGCGAGCG
>DAIEEM010000173.1 GCA_027325905.1 Rhodocyclaceae bacterium | reverse complement strand
TCGGCAGGCCGGCGATCTTGACCGCCTGCTTGGCCGGGCCATCCTGCGGGAAGAGATCGTACATCTTCTTCGAATCCGCGCCCGGCATGATTTCCTCGATGTCCTTCATGAAGTTGCGGAAGTTCGGCGTCTTGCCTTCTTCGCGGAACTTGTCGCGGAAATAGTTGATGACGGTCATGTGATCGTCGGTCAGCGCGACGCCTTCGGCCTCGGCAATGACTTTGACCGCTTCGTCCGAATAGTCGGCTTCCAGCAGGAAGCCGTAATCGTCGGTTTCTTTCTCTTCGCCATTGATGACGTAACTCATGGAGGTCTCCTCTAGATAGATAGTGGGTTACTTCTTCTTCAAATAAAACTCGTGGGCGCCGCGCGCCATCCGGACATATCGGTGGTAACTGCGGGAATTGCCGACATGGGAAGCGCCTTATCGTTACCGCTTCAGTCGCCGCCGACGGGCGCGACTGAACGGTGCTGCAAGAAGATACCGCAACCGCGCTTGCGCTGCATGCCGATTCCGGCGCGCTGCAGGCGCAACGAGTCCTCGGCGCGCAGTCCGTGCAGCATCAGGCTGAAGCCGTGGACGGCGACTCCCTCGGCCCGCATCGCCTGCGCCTTGCCGACGACCGGTTGCGCCTCGACGCCGAGTGCGGCCATCTGGCGCCGGCATTCGGCCAGGAACGCCGCTTCGTCAACAATGCCGACGGCGACGAAGGGCGAGTAGATGACCTTCGCCGGCGCCAGCGGGCGCAGCTTCGCCTCGCCGACTTCGAGCGCTTCGTCGAGATCGAGGCGCATGCCGCACAGGGCGCGCGCCGACTCAACCTGGTGCACCGCCAGCCGCAGCGTCAGCCGCGCATATTTTGACAGGTAACACTGGCCTTGGGCCGGGCTGCTGATGCGCGCCAACGGGTGCACGCCGGCCGCCGCGTCTTCCGCGAACCACGGCAACGCTTTGGCGAGCGCCTGCCAAAGCAAATCGGCGTAATCCTCGGGCACGCCGCGACCGGTGAGCGCGAACGCGAGATCGACGACTTCAGTCTCGCTCACGTCCGCTCCTGTGCTTGACGCGACCAATCCTGCATCTGCCTCCCCCAGCGCTCCGCCGTGATCGAATCGATATCGAAAATCGTGAAACGCGAATGCTCGCGGATGCGGATGCGCAGCATCGGCATGCCGCCGGCGGCGTATTCGATCTGCTGCAATTCGATCTCCTGGTTGCCGATGGGCACGCGGAACTTGTCGAGGCTGGTGATCTTGTCCAATGGGCACTCCAGTAGCTATGGCGCCGAAATATCGCATCGGAAGCGGCCGGGCCACCATTCCCGAATGGGGGTGCAAGCATATACCCCTAAAGGGTAGGTAAGACTACCTGCCGGGGTTATGGCTTGTGCACCGCACTAGTCCTTACCATCGCCGGAACTTGCAATCCCGCAGTTCGCGCCGCCAGCGCGATCCGCTCCCCAACAGCTAACACGAGGAGACACTCTGATGGCCAAGCCGCTCCACCCAACCCCCCTGCTGGATGAACTCGAAAAGGGCCCGTGGCCCAGCTTCGTCACCGGCCTCAAGCGCCTGGCCAAGGATAACGATATGGCCGTCGACCTGCTCGGCCAGCTCGAGCATTCCTACGAGACCCGCATGGGTCACTGGAAGGGCGGCACGCTGGGCGTCGTCGGCTACGGCGGCGGCATCATCCCGCGCTTCTCCGAAATCAAGAACGCCGACGGCAGCTACAAGTTCCCCGATGCCGGCGAGTTCCACACGCTGCGCATCATGCCCGCCGCCGGCATGCACTACGACACCGGCACGCTGCGCAAGCTGTGCGACATCTGGGTCAAACACGGCTCGGGCCTGATCGCCCTGCACGGCCAGTCCGGCGACATCATGTTCCAGGGTGCCTCCTCGGAGAACGTCCAGAAGGCCTTCGACGAGTTCAATGAAATGGGCTTCGACCTCGGCGGCGCCGGCCCGGCCCTGCGCACCTCCGCCTCCTGCATCGGCGCGGCGCGCTGCGAGCAGTCGTGCTTCGACGAAGCCAAGGCGCACCACCTGGTCATCAACAAGTTCCTCGACGACCTGCACCGCCCGGCCCTGCCCTACAAGTTCAAGTTCAAGTTCTCCGGCTGCCCGAACGACTGCACCAACTCGATCCAGCGTTCCGACTTCGCCACCATCGGCACATGGCGCGACAACATCCGCACCGACGAAACCCTGGCTAAGAAGTGGGTCGCCAAGCACGGCGTCGCCAAGCTGGTCAATGAAGTCATCAGCATGTGCCCGACGCGCGCCATCCAGTTGAAGGAAGCCGGCGCCGTCGCCAAGGGCGACAACATCAGCAGCGTCAAGGTCGACGACAAGCAGGCTCTCGAGATCGACAACAAGAACTGCGTGCGCTGCATGCACTGCATCAACGTCATGACCGGCGGCCTGCAGATCGGCAAGGACAAGGGCGTCACCATCCTGATGGGCGGCAAGAGCGTGCTGAAGATCGGCGCCACCATGGGCTCCGTCGTCATCCCCTTCATGCCCCTCAATACCAACGAGGATTACGAAGCCTATCTCGACCTGGCGCAGCGCGTCATGGACTTCTTCGCCGAGAACGCCCTCGAGCACGAGCGCACCGGCGAAATGATCGAGCGCAT
>DAIEEM010000292.1 GCA_027325905.1 Rhodocyclaceae bacterium | reverse complement strand
CAGCTCGAGTTCCTCGGCCAGCGAGACGTCGCGGCGTCTCGTGCGCGCCAGCGAAGTGCGCAGCAGGGCGGTGAGATCGAGCAGCATGGTGCGCGCCGCGGCGGCGTCGGTGTCGATGAGGCCGACGACGTTGGAAAGCGTGTTGAACAGGAAATGCGGCTCGATCTGCGCTTGCAGGCGCGCCAGTTCGGCATGCGTCGCCAACGATTCCTGCTCGGCGCGGCGCAGGCGCTCGGCGCGCGTCTCGGCCTGGGCCTCCAGCAACTTGGCCGCGCCGTGGAAATGCCAGGTTCCGAGCGTGCCGAACAACGCGGCGGCGGCCGCCGCCATCAGCACCGCTTGCGGATGCAGCGCCATGACGTCGATCAGCGACAGCCCGTTGAGCCAGGTGGCCGCCGTGAAGCCGAGCGTGAGGCCGAGCGGAATGCCGAATATGCCGTTGACCCATCCCGGCTTCGCCTGCCCCCACAGCACGCAGGAGCCGCGTACCGCGCCGTAGATCGCGAAGCCAATGCAATTGGAATAAATGAGGTTGGCGGCGACGCCGTAGCCCGTCAGCATGGCCAGGAACAAGGCGATGGCCGTGTTGTAGACGGTCACCAGAAGGACTTCGCGGGCAAGGGCGGAGCGGGGTATTTTCATGGTGCGGCCGTCATCTTACGAAAAGCTGGCGCTTTCGGGTGCGCGCCCTGCGTTCCAATCCGACGGTGCAACTCGGCGGCGGACGCCATGGCATCAGAACATCGCGATGCGCCACTCGACCCAGGCCATGCGCTTGACCGGCGCCTGCGCGTAGGCCGAGTCGGCGGCGCCGCCGAGCTGGCGCAGGCCGAAGGCGGTGCGCTGGCGATTGCCTTCGATGCTGGCGCCGACGGTCCGAACGACGCCGCGGTCGCGTGGCGTCTCCAGCCATTCGGCATAGGGCTTGAAGCCGTCGCGGTCGTCGTAGGAGACGTGAAGGAGCAGGTTCTCGCGCAGAATGTTGGGGGCGAGGTAGGCTTGGCTCGACCAGCCGGCGTTGCCGAGGATGGCGCTCGGCGGAGCCAGACCGGCGAGCGCGCGCTGGCGCGCGGTGAGCGCGTCGAGGCGTTGCCACTCGGCGCGGGTGTAGGCGTCGCCGTCGTACCAGGCTTCGGCGAGCGCGCTCCAGCCGGATTCGCCCGTCCACTGCGCGCCGGCGACCGCCTTGACGCCGTTGCGCTTGAAGACTTCCGTCATCGGATCGGCGGTCGCGAACAGTCCGCCGTTTTCCGCCAGCGGGTTGAGCAACTGCGGATAGCGGCTCTCGTACAGCGCCGCCGTGTAGAGCGACCATTCCGCGCCGCCGACGTGAGTGACGCCGAGCCCCGTTTCGATGCCGCGGCGGTGCGACAGGCGCGCGACGGTGTCCCAGTCGTTGCCGCCGGCCAGCCGGTACCAGTGCAGCGCGAGCGACGAATCGGTGCTGTCGTCGCTGCCCGCGCCTGCGCCCGGCCGTGTCCACGCCAGCGTCCATGCCTCGTCGGCGGTAAAGTGCTCAACGGCGAGCAAAGGCGTGCCGACCAGCGGGGGCTGCGCGACGAGGCGCAGGTTCTCGCGCAGGATGACGTCGAGCGGCCGGAAGCCGAAGCCCGCCCCCCAGGACATGACCTTCTTGCCCGCCGTCCAGCCCAGGCCGCCGTCGAACTCGCCGTCGTAATAGAACTGGTCGACGATGCCGTGCTGGTCGGGCGCGGCATCCTGCGCCGCCTGCCAGCGCAGCGTTCCCTCGGCGTTGAAGCCGCCGTCGCGCAGGCGCAGGTCGAGATCCTGGCGCGAAGTCCGCGCCGGCACGGCCGGCGGGCCGACGTAGTAGGGGCTGGCGGCGGCGGGCGTGTCGACCTCGGGTACGACGTACATGGTGGCATTGAACTCCGTCGCCTGCGCCGGCGCCGCCAGCGCCAGCGCGAACAGGCCGATGCGGCGCATCACCATCCGGACAGCGGGTTGCGCACCAGCGCCGCGGGGTTGAAGAACTCGTCGGGTGCCGCCTTCGGCACGATGCTGCGGTAGCGGATGACGGTGCGCCGGTTGGGCTGGATGTCGTCGAGCAGCAGCATGGCCATGATCTGCGGTTGACCGTTGACGGTCTTGGGCACGTACCAGGCCTCTTTCGCGCGCTTGCCGGAGCCGACGTAGAGATCGGCCTTGACCGGCAGCTTGCTCGCCTTTTCCAGATACAACTCGACGCGCGCATAGGTGACGCCGCTCCTCGCCTGAGCGAGGTCGAGATGCAGGCAGCGGCGCGGCTTGGGCGGCGCCATCATGTCCGGCAGGTTGGCCGGCGGCGCCGGGCAGTCGGCCTCGTCCTTGACGCTGCCGTCGTAGTCCTCGCTCCAGGTCATGCTGGCGATGTCGCCGGTCGAGGCTTCGCCGAGCAGCTTCTGCGTCGCGGTGATGCGCAGCGGACGCTGGCTCTCCGGCATCAAGAGCCAGAACTGGTCGGCCAGCATCAGCACCTTCTGGCCGATCTCGGAAGGCGACTTCATCAGCACCAGCGAGCGCCGGCCCGGCTTCACGTAGACGGTGTAGAGCCGCTCCTTGTCCAGCGCGTCGTTGCGGTAGAGCTCGACGTGGGTTTCGACGCGCACGGCGTCGGCCGGCAGGCGGAAGGCGTCGGCCTCTTTCAGCAGCGCGGCGACGTCGGCGGCGGCGAGCGCCGGCGCCGCCAGGAAAACGGCGAGCAGAGAAATCGGCTTAAACATGGGCGAGGGCCTCCACGATGGGTCTGCGCGCCGCCTTGCGGCTGGCGAACCAGGCCGCGGCGGCGCACAGCGCGACGATGATCGCATCGACGAGCAGGGTGAGCGGCAGGGAGAAG
>DAIEEM010000139.1 GCA_027325905.1 Rhodocyclaceae bacterium | reverse complement strand
ATCGACACGCCCTACCTGACCGAGGGCAGCTCCGGCCTCACCTACGTGGTCGACCGCTTCAAGGGCTGGGCCCATTCGGGCCACGTCACGCTGCAGCGCGGCGAGCGCTCGCGGCTTGCCGATTACGCGGCGGAAGTGCTGTAACGGCGGCGGGGATCGATCCGCAGGGCGGCCAAGCCGCGCCCCCTCACACCGCGAACGCGAGGGCGTCGGTCACTCTTCGGCGCTGAAGTAGGTAAGTTGGTTGGCGACCGCGCGGATAGCGGGCAGCAGGTTCTGGCCGGCATCGCCCTTGACGACGTAACCGACGGCGCCGGCGCTGGCCATTTCGCGCACGAAATGCGCTTCGGCATAGGCCGAGAGCCCGATGACCTTCACGGCCGGCCGCGCCGACAGCAATTCGCGCGTCGCCTCGATGCCGTTCATGCGCGGCATGCTGACGTCCATGCAGACGATGTCGGGCAGGGCTTCGCCCGCCCGCGCCACGGCATCCACGCCGTCCTCGGCCTCGGCCACTACCTCGATGTCGGGATCGGTAGACAGTATCAAGCGTAGCGCGCTGCGGAAACCCTTGTGATCGTCTACGATCATCACACGCAGGGACATGGCATTCACCAATGACAGAGTACCGGCGTACTCTAACAAACTTGGCAAGAAAAAGCCCTCGGGACCGAACATCCGGGAGGGCTTAAGAGGGTGACTTGGAGGAGTCGAGGCAAACTATACCCCACGAATTAGTAAATCGTCAATTACTAATATTTCGTCTGCCGGCGTCGGCCAAAGCAACGGCGCGATGCGGCAGAACCAGACGGCGCAATTGAATGCTTCCACGTCCGAGCAACCGGCGGCGACGGCCGACTTCCCGATGCCAGATTACCCGAGCGGAGCGCGAAGGCGTCGGCGCTGCGCCTAGAGCCCGGCCTCGAATATCCGCTTCAGTTCCGCAGCGCTGCCGCCCTGCCGCAGGCGCTGGCGAAAGTCATGGTCGGAAAAAAGTCGCGTCGCTTCGGCGAGGATGCGCAGATGCTCCTCGTTCGCCGCTTTCGGCACCAGCAGGACCAGCACGTCGGATACCGGCGCGCCGTCCGGAGCGTCGAACGCGATCGGCGACTTGATCCGCACGTAGGCGGGCTGGATGCGATTCAATTCGGCGACGCGGGCATGGGGAATGGCGACACCCTGGCCGAGCGCCGTCGATCCGACTTTTTCGCGGCGGGAAAGGCTCTGGCTCACCCACTCGCGGTGAAGGCCATGCACGCGCTCCATGTGGCGGCCGACGGCGTCGAAGAGTTCGGCCTTGCTCGCCACCTTTAGGTCGACCAGGATGTCTTCGGACTGCAAGAGCCGGGCAATGATGTTCATGGTTGACGCCTCCAGCGCGAAAACGGGTCGATCGTTGCCAAAGCGCTCGCCGATCCGTACGTCAGCGCGGCAAAGGCGCAAGCCGCCACAGCGACGTGACTTCCGCGGCGCGCGCCGCATGGAGCGGATCGTCGGCGTCGTCCGCGCGCGGGTGCCGCGGCCGCAGGTCGATGCAGTCGACGACCCGCAGGCCGCCGGCCGCGATCAGCGCCAGCAGTTCGGCACGCGTGCGCAGACCCAGGTGCTCGGCGAAGTCGGACAACAGCAGCCAGCCTTCGCCGTCCGGCGCCAGATGCGCGGCAAGTCCGGCGAGGAAGCCGCGCAGCATGCGGCTGTCGGGATCGAACACCGCGTGTTCGAGCTGCGAGCTCGGCCGCGCCGGCACCCAGGGCGGGTTGCAGACGACGAGGGAAGCGCGGCCGGCAGGGAAGAGATCGGCCGCCACCACCTCCACCTGCGCCGACAAGCCGAGCCGCGCCATGTTCTCGCGCGCGCAGTCCAAGGCGCGCGGATCCAGGTCGGTGGCGACGATGCGGGCGATGCCGCGGCGGGCGAGCACCGCCGCCAGCACGCCGGTGCCGGTGCCGATGTCGAAGGCCAGCTCGCGCGCGGCCGGCAAGGGCGCCGTCGCCACCAGGTCGACATACTCGCTGCGCACCGGCGCGAACACGCCGTAATGCGGATGGATGCTGCCGCCGGCGGCCGCGATGGCAATGCCCTTCTTGCGCCACTCGTGGGCGCCGATGAGGCCCAGCAGCTCGCGCAGTGAAGCGACGTAGGGCGCGTCGGCAGCGCCGTAGGCTTCCAGGCAGGCCTGCCGCACGTCGGGCGCGCGCCGCAGCGGCACGCCGTGATCGGCGTCGAACGGCAGCAGCAGCATGCCCAGGATGCGGGCGCGCTGCGACTGCGCCAGGCGATGCAGATTCCAGGCTTCGGTCCCCGCGGCCGACCGGCGCGGCTTGCGCTCGATGCGGCGGGCCATGGCCTGAAGCAACTGGCGCGCGTTCTGGAAGTCGCCGCGCCACAGCAGCGCCGTGCCTTCGCAGGCGAGACGGTAGGCGTCATCGGCCTTGATCGTGTCGTCGGCGACGACGACGCGCTTGGGCGGCGCCACGCCGCTCTCCGAGCGCCAGCGCGCAGTGCGCGCTTCGCCCGCCTCGGTCCAGGCAATGACTGGATGGGGGCTCAATACGAACCCGGCGACGCAAAGTTCTCGAACTTCGTGTATTCGCCGAGGAAGGTCAGGCGCACCGTATCGGTGGGGCCGTTGCGATGCTTGACGATATTCACTTCGGCGACGCCGGCTTCCTTGCTGTCCTTGTTGTAGTACTCGTCCCGATACATCATCATGATGATGTCGGCGTCCTGCTCGATGGCGCCCGATTCGCGCAAGTCGCTCATCAACGGCCGTTTGTCGTTGCGTTCCTCGACTTTGCGCGAGAGCTGCGACAGCGCGATGATCGGCACTTGCAGTTCCTTCGCCAGCGCCTTGATCGAGCGGCTGATCTCGGAGATTTCGGTGGCGCGGTTCTCGTCGTCCTTGGTCGAGGTCATGAGCTGGATGTAGTCGATGACGATCAGCCCGAGCTTGCCGCACTTGCGGTGCAGGCGACGGGCGCGGGCGCGCAGGTCGGTGGCGTTGATGGCGCCGGTTTCGTCGACGTGGATCGGCGCCTCGTGCAGCTTGCCCAGGGCGTTGGTCATCTTGTCCCAGTCGTCGTCGGAAAGCCGCCCGGTGCGGATCTTGTTCTGGTCGAGCCGGCCGACCGAGGAGAGGAAACGCGTGGCGATCTGCGGCCCGGACATTTCGAGCGAGAAGATCGCCACCGGCAGGCGCACTTCGACGCCGATGTGCTCGGCGATGTTGAGCGCGAACGCGGTCTTGCCCATCGACGGCCGCCCGGCGACGACGATCATGTCGCCCGGCTGCAGGCCGGACGTCAACCTGTCGAGGTCATGGAAGCCGGTCGGCACGCCGGTGATGTCGGAGGGATTGTCGCGGTTGTAGAGCACTTCGATGCGCTCGACGACGCGGCCCAGCAAGTCGGGCACCGCCTCGAAGCCCTGCACCGACTTGGCGCCGGCCTCGGCGATCTCGAACACTTTCTGTTCGGCCTGGTCGAGCAGCACCTTGACGTCGCGGCCGGCCGGATTCAACGCGCTGGCGGCGATCTCGTCGCCGACGGTGACCAGCCGCCGCAGCACGGCGCGCTCGTGCACAATCTCGGCGTAGCGGCGGATATTGGCGGCCGAGGGCGTGGCGTTGGCGATCTCGCCGAGGTAGGCGAGCCCGCCGGTCTGGTCGACTTCGTTGGATTTCTCGATCGACTCATAGATCGTCACCACGTCGGCGGGGCGGCCGGTTTCGACCAGCTTGCGGATGTGGGAGAAAATGCGGCGGTGGTCGTCGCGGTAGAAATCGCCCTCGACCACCATGTCGGCGATGCGGTCCCAGGCCGTGTTGTCGAGCAGCAAGCCGCCGATCAGCGACTGCTCGGCCTCGATCGAATGCGGCGGCAGCTTGAGCGCCGCCACCTGCGGATCGGAAGAGGGCGAAGAGATCGCGCGAACCTGGGCCATGAGATTTCCTTTGTGAAGCGCAGAAGTCTACTCGCGCGCGCTGCCCCTGGCGAGAGAACAAGCTGTTGAAATCCGGTGGATAACTTGTGGGAAAATGCCCGAGGGTCGCAGAGGACCATCCAGGTACTGCCATCGCATGAGTTCGTCCCCCCAGCGCTTCCTGCCC
>DAIEEM010000138.1 GCA_027325905.1 Rhodocyclaceae bacterium | reverse complement strand
TGCTGGTCAGGGTGGTGCCCGCCCCCAGGGTCGCGCCCCGGCCGACGGTGACCGGCGCCACCAGTTGCGTGTCGGAGCCGATGAAGGCGTCGTCCTCGATCACCGTGCGGTGCTTGTAAGCGCCGTCGTAATTGCAGGTGATGGTGCCGGCGCCGACGTTGACGCGCTGGCCGACGCTGGCGTCGCCGATGTAGGCGAGATGGTTGGCCTTGGAGTGGTCGGCGACGCTGCTGTTCTTCACTTCTACGAAGTTGCCGATATGGACGTCCGTGCCGAGCCGGGTGCCGGGCCGCAGGCGGGCATAGGGGCCGATCGCGCCCTGCGCGCCGACCGTCGCCGCTTCGAGGTGGCAGAAGGCGTGGATGCGGGCGCCGGCGCCGACGGCGACGTCCTTCAGCACGCAGTGCGGGCCGACGCTGACGCCGTCCGCCAGCTCGACGCGGCCCTCGAAGACGCAGCCGACGTCGATGGCGACGTCGGCGCCGCAGACGAGTTCGCCGCGCACGTCGATGCGCGCCGGATCGGCCAGGGTGACGCCGTGATCGAGCAGGCGCTCGGCGATGTTGCGCTGATGCACGCGCTCCAGCTCCGCGAGTTGCCGCTTGCTGTTAACGCCCCGTACTTCCCATTCCGCGCCCGGCTGCGCCGAGCGCACCGGCAGGCCCTCGCCCACCGCCAGGGCGACGATGTCGGTCAGGTAGTACTCGCCCTGCGCGTTGCGATTGCCGAGGGTCGGCAGCCAGCGCAGCAGCGCGGCGGTCGGAGCGGCGAGGATGCCGGTGTTGATTTCGCCGATCTCGCGTTCGGCGTCGTCGGCGTCCTTGTCCTCGACGATGCGGCGGATCGCGCCGTCGATGCGGACGACGCGGCCGTAGCCTTGCGGCTCGGCAAGGCATACCGTCAGCAGCGCCAGGGCGTCGTCGCCCGCCGTCGCGATGAGCTCGCGCAGGGTGTCGGCGCGCGTCAGCGGCACATCGCCGTAGAGGATCAGCGTCGGCTGCGCCGGGTCCAGGTGCGGGACTGCCTGCAGCACGGCATGGCCGGTACCGAGCTGTGGTTCCTGCAGCGCCCATTGAAT
This sequence comes from Rhodocyclaceae bacterium, assembly GCA_027325905.1. Classification (GTDB taxonomy): domain Bacteria; phylum Pseudomonadota; class Gammaproteobacteria; order Burkholderiales; family Rhodocyclaceae; genus Nitricoxidireducens. The sequence continues at coordinate 1,318 of DAIEEM010000138.1, read as the reverse complement.
GTCGGGCGCGGCGAGCGTCTCCTTGACCCGCTCGCCGCCGTGGCCGTAAACGACGACGATGCGTTCGGGCGACAGCGCGCGCGCCGTGTCGACGACGTGCGCCAGCATCGGCTTGCCGGCGATGGCATGCAGCACCTTGGGCAAGTCGGAGCGCATGCGCTTGCCCTGGCCGGCGGCGAGAATTACGACGTTCATGGCGCACCCCCACAAAGACAAACCCCGCCGCGTGGCGGGGGTTTGCGATTACCTCGGCAGCGTGCTCGATCCCATCAGGAATTCATCCACCGCGCGCGCGCACTGGCGGCCCTCGCGGATGGCCCAGACGACGAGCGACTGGCCGCGGCGCACGTCGCCGGCGGCGAAGACCTTGGCGACGCTGGTGGCGTAGCAGCCCTGGCCGTCGGTAGTCGCCTTGGCGTTGCCGCGATTGTCCTTGTCCACGCCGAAGGCGTCGAGCATGCTCGCCACCGGATTGGTAAAGCCCATCGCCAGGAACACGTAGTCGGCCTTGACCTCGAACCCGGTGCCGGAAATCTCGGCCATCTTGCCGTCCGCCCACGAAAGGCGCACGGCCTTGAGCGACTTGAGACTGCCCTTTTCGCCGACGAAGGCGGTGGTCGCCACCGACCAGTCGCGCACGCAGCCTTCCTCGTGCGAGGACGAGGTGCGCATCTTGGTCGGCCAGTAGGGCCACACCAGCGGCTTGTTCTCCTGTTCGGGCGGACGCGGCAGCAGTTCGAACTGCGTGACCGATGCCGCCCCCTGGCGATTCGAGGTGCCGACGCAGTCGGAGCCGGTATCGCCGCCGCCGATGACGACGACGTGCTTGCCCTTGACGTCGATGGCGTTCTTGCGGCCGCCGGCGTCTTCCTTGTTCTGCGGAATCAGGAACTCGAGCGCGAAATGCACGCCGCCGAGTTCGCGCCCCGGCACCGGCAGGTCGCGCGGCGTCTCGGAGCCGCCGGCCAGCACCACGGCGTCGAAGTCCTTCATCAGCTTGGCGGGCGCCACCACCTTGGCGGCGTCGTTGGCGACGCCCTTGGGCGCATCCTTGCCGACCAGCGTCCTGGTCTGGAACTTGACGCCTTCTGCCTGCAGTTGCGCCATGCGCCAGTCGATCAGGCGCTTGTCGAGCTTGAAGTCGGGGATGCCGTAGCGTAGCAGGCCGCCGATGCGGTCGTTCTTCTCGAACACCGTGACGTCGTGCCCCGCGCGCGCCAACTGCTGCGCGGCGGCCAGGCCCGCCGGGCCGGAGCCGACCACGGCGACCTTCTTGCCGGTCTTGTTCTCGGCAGGCTGCGGCACCACCCAGCCGTTC
>DAIEEM010000121.1 GCA_027325905.1 Rhodocyclaceae bacterium | reverse complement strand
GCGAGGATGCCGGCGGTGATGATGGCGAAGCTCTTGTCGTAGCGCGTGACGAGGATGCCGAGCACCAGGGCGATCTCGACGAGGGTGGGCGCGATCGAGTAGATGGTGTAGCTGATCAGGCTGCCGACGGCGCGCGTGCCGCGCTCGATGTCGCGCGTGAGTCCTCCCGTCTGGCGTTCGAGGTGGAAGCGCAAGCTGAGCGCGTGCAGGTGGCCGAAGACCTGCAGCGCGATGGTGCGCTGCGCGCGCTGCGTCACCTTGGCGAAGACGATTTCGCGCAGTTCCGTGAACATCGCGGTCGAGAAGCGCAACGCGCCGTAGGCGCCCAGCAGGCCCAGCGGCACGAGCAGGTAGGCCTGCGCCTGCGGCAGCGTGAAGGCGTCGATGATCCGCTTGAACACCAGCGGTACGGCGACGTTGGCGAGCTTGGCGGCGATGAGGAAACCGAGCGCCAGGAAGACGCGCCACTTCCATTCCATCAGGTAGGGCAGCAGCGTCTTCAGTGTTTCCCAGTCGCGGCGTTCGCGCGCTTCGGGGGCGGGGAGGGCGTGGGCGGCGTTGCTGCGTCTCATGGCCCGATTGTAGCAAGCGCGGTCCCGACGCCGCGCCGACGATACGCGGCGGAAAGCCCCCGCCGGCGTCGCGGCTGCGACGCTTCAGCGGATGAAGCGGAAGTAGCGGATCAGGTCGCGCAGGCCGTTGGCCGTGGCCTTCATCTCGTCGGCCTTGCGGCTGGCTTCGGCGATGGCCGACGAGGTCCGGTCGATGCCGCCGACGATGCCCTCGACCTGGCCGGCGATCACGCTGCCGGTCGCCGACTGCTGCTGCGTGCTCTGGGCGATCTGCCGCGACTTGTCGACCACCTGCTCGCCGTGGCGGGCGACTTCGTCGAGCCCCGACTGGGCGTTGCCCATGGCCGACTCGGTGGCGGCGACGTGGCTGCCGGCCGCTTCCATCTTGTCGACCGCCTGTTGGGTGTTGGTCTGGATATCCTGCACCGTGGCGGTGATCTCGTCGGTCTGCTTCTTGGCCTTTTCGGCGAGCTTCCTCACCTCGTCGGCGACGACGGCGAAGCCGCGGCCCTGCTCGCCGGCGCGCGCCGCCTCGATGGCGGCGTTGAGCGCCAGCAGGTTGGTCTGGTCGGCGATTTCCTTGATCGCCTTGGTGACTTCGCCGACGGCATAGATCGACTTGAACAGTTCCGACATGGTCAGGGTGGCGCCGTCGACCGTGGCGACGACGTTCTGCGAAGCCGCGCGGCTTTCGCTCATGCGCGCCGAGGCGGCGTCGAGCAGGGTCCGCGACGCCTCGACGCCGCGCACCGCATCCTGGGCGCCGGCGGCGACTTCCTGGACGGAAACGACGAGTTGCTCGACCGCGGCGGCGATGTTGGCGGTCGCCGCCGATTGCGTCATCGAGACGTCGTGGGCCAGCGCCATCTCGCCGTCGAGGGCCGCGGCGTTTTCGCCGACGCGGTCCGCCGCTTCGGCGATTTCCGCCATCATCGACTTGAGGTGCGTCTGCATGGTCACCAACTCGTTGTTGAGCTTGCCCAGTTCGTCGAGGCGGTGCAGCGGGATGGGATCGGCGAGGTCGCCCTGGGCGATGTGGTCGAGACGCTCGGTGATGCGGCGGATGCTGGCGAGAACCTGGTTCTGCAACAGCCGCAGCGCGATCGCTGCGAAGAAGGTCGAGGTGCCGAAGACGGTCAGCAGCCACTGGATGGCGGCGGCGGAGAGGCCCAGCGTGCCGCCGAACCAGGCCGCGGCGCCGCCGATCAATTGCGCGACGAGCATCCAGCCGACCAGCGCCGTCTGCTTGGTGCGCAGCGACAGGCGCTGCCAGGCCGTCGGCATCGGCAGCGCCGCGCCGCTGGCGTTGAGCTGCCTGTAGAGCGCATCGGCGCCGGCGACCTGTTCGCGCGTCGGCTCGGTGCGCACCGACATGTAGCCGATCGTCTGGTTGTCCTTGCGCACGGGCACCGCCAGCGTTTCGACCCAGTAGAAGTCGCCGTTCTTGCAGCGGTTCTTGACCAGGCCGCGCCACGGCCGCCCTTCGCGGATGGTGTCCCAGAGATTCTGGAAACCCGCCGCCGGCATGTCCGGATGGCGGACGAGGTTGTGGTTCTTGCCGATCAGCTCGTCGCGCGTGAAGCCGCTGACCTCGACGAAGGTGTCGTTGGCGTAGGTGATGATGCCCTTGAGGTCGGTGCGCGAGACGATGTACTTGCCGCGCGGGAAGGGGCGTTCGATCTCGGTGACGGGGAGGTTCTTCTTCATTCGACGAGGTCCGGGCCAATGGTTGCGGCGGGCCGTTGCGGCGCTCGCGCCGGCTCTTCCAGGTAGGGGCGGTAGCGCATGTCCTCGACGAGGATATGCTGGTTCAGCCAGTCCTTGAGGAACTCGAGGATTTCGCCGCGCAGCTCTTCGCGGATGCCCTGGAAGTATTCCCAGCGGATTTCCTCGAGACGCCGGCAGATGCCCTGGTGAATCTGCGCGTGGCGGTCGAAATCGGGATAGCCGCCCTGCGCCATCATTTCCTCTTCGCGCTTGAAGTGCGATTCGGTGTAGTGCACGAGGTCGTCGAGGACGAATTCGATGACCTGGCGGTTGCCGCCGCTTTCGGCGACCCAGAGACGGTTGATGATGCCGATCAGCCGCTTGTGGTCGAGGTCGAGCTCAGGGTTGCCCACCGACATGGCCTCGGTCCAGACGAAGAAGTCCGCCGACTTGCGGCGCTCTTCGAGCAGCAGGAAGGCGTCTACCACGCGCGGATCGAAATGACTGCCGGCGCCGGCGCGGATCGTCTCGATGGCCTGCTCCAGCGGCCAGGCTTCCTTATAGGGACGCAGGCTGGTCAGTGCGTCGAAGACGTCGACCAGGGCGACGATGCGCGCCGCCAGCGGGATTTCCTCGCCGCGGAGCCCGGCCGGGTAGCCGCTGCCGTCGTAGCGCTCGTGGTGGTGGTGCGCGATGTCCGCGGCCAGGCGCAGCAACTCGGCGTTGTCCGAGCGCCGCGCCGCCTGCGTCAGGATTTCGCGGCCGAGCAGGGCGTGCTTTTCCATCGCCTTTCGCTCGCCGGGGTCGAGCGGCCCCGGCTTCAGCAGGATGCCTTCCGGGATGGCGATCTTGCCGATGTCGTG
>DAIEEM010000104.1 GCA_027325905.1 Rhodocyclaceae bacterium | reverse complement strand
CGTGCGCCACATGGCGCGCGCGCTCGGCGTGCCGATCGCGCTGGTCGGCGAAGTGCGGGCCAGCGACCCAACCCGGCTGCATTCGCTCGCCTTGTGGACGGGAGACGGCTTCGCTCCCACCATCGACTATGACTTGGGCATTTCTCCCTGCGGACAGATCTTCGGCGGCCAGGCCAGCCTGGTCGCCAGCAACCTGCGCGACCTGTTTCCGCAGGCGCGCTGCGTACTTGGGCAGGGCGGCGCCGAAAGCTATTTCGGCTACCCGCTCACGGGATCCGGCGGCGAACCGCTCGGCGTCCTGGCGATCATGGACCGCAAGCCCATGCTGGAGAATGACGAGCGCGCTTCGCTGATGTCCATCTTCGCCACGCGCGCCGCTGCGGAACTCGAGCGCCTGCGCGCCGAAGCCGGCGTGCGCCGATCCGAGCAAAAATTCTCGCGTATCTTCCACGCCAGCCCGGTGCCGATGTCGATGAGCCGTCTGGGCGACGGCCATTTTCTCGAGGTCAACGACGCTTACCTGCGCAATTTCGGCTGGCCGCGCGAAGCCATGCTGGGCCGCACGGCGCTCGATCTCGACCTCTGGATCGACCGGGAACAGCGCCGTATCTGGGTCGAGGTCCTGCTCCGTGATGGCCGCATCGCCGATTTCCAGGCGCGCATGCGCGACGCTCATGGCGACGAGCACGACGTGCTCATTTCCGCCGAGGTGCTGATGCTCGACGGCGAGGAGTGCGTGCTGGTGTTCATCGACGACGTCACCGAGCGCCTGCGCGCCGAAGCGGAGATCCGCAAGCTCAACGCCGAGCTGGAGGAGCGCGTCGCGCAGCGGACCGCGGAACTGTCGGACGCAAACCGCGAACTTGAAAGTTTTGCCTATTCGATCTCGCACGACCTGCGCGCGCCGCTGCGCGGCATCGACGGTTTTTCGCGGCTGCTGCAGGAGGAATACGGCGACCGCATCGAGGCTCAGGGCAACGAGTACCTGGTGCGGGTGCGCCGCGCCGCCCAGCGACTGGGGACGCTGATCGACGATCTGCTCGAACTTTCGCGCGTGTCGCGGCACGAGATGCGGCGGTTGGAAGTCGACCTTTCCGCGCTTGCCGCCGAGGTCGTCGAAGATCTCCGTCGCAATGAGCCGGAACGTCCCGTGACGGTGGCCATCGCCCCGCACTGTACGGCCAACGGCGATCCGCAGTTGCTGCGCGTGCTGCTCGAGAACCTGCTCGGCAACGCCTGGAAATACTCGCGCCACACCGCAAGCGCCGGTATCGAATTCGGCAGCGACGATGCCGGCTTCTTCGTCCGCGACAACGGCGTCGGCTTCGACATGACGTACGCCGAGAAGCTGTTCATGCCGTTCCAGCGCCTCCACAATCCCGCCGATTTCGAAGGTTCGGGCATCGGGCTGGCCTCGGCCGCCCGCGTCGTTCGCCGTCACGGCGGGCGCATCTGGGCCGAAAGCAGCCCCGGTGCCGGCGCGGTTTTCCGTTTTACTTTAGGCGGAGTCGCCTAGGCAGCTAAGTCGTTGGTGGCGCTGTATTTTGTTGGCAACCATGCGTTCTCCCACTGATTCGCGTTGCGGCCGACGAAATGGCGGCTTAGAATGCAATTGTTGCAATGCAACATGAAGGTAGGTTCCTTCCAGCCCACAAGGTTGTTGGGGACTATCAACGGGAGATCCGCATGAAATCGAGTACCGCAAAACGGCCCATGATTCTGCCCTGGCTTGCCAGGAAAGCCGGCATCGGCGAGCACCGGGCCGACGTCCTCTGGCACGCTGCGCAACGCCACGCTGCGCTCAATGTCGGAGAAACCGGGACGCCCGCCTACTGGAAGGAGACGATGGACCGTCTGCTGGAGTTGATCGCCACCGAAGCCTTGCGCGAAGATGCCGCATCCTTCGGTCTGCGGCGCTGGTCGCGCGCGCAGGCGAGCCTGTGGCAAGCGCCGTTGGTGCTGTTCGACGCCGTCGCCCTGAGCTCGGCGCGCGGCTGGCGCATCTTCGGCCAGTCGATCGGGCTCTGCTAGGGTCTATTTGGCCGCGGTGGCCTCGATGCCCGTTGCGGCCTTGAGGCGAGCGGCCGTCGCCATGGCTTCCCCCTCGTCCGGGAAGCCTGGCACCGTTACCTCGTAATTCCACGCGCCGTCTTCGGCCGCAAACGGCTTGATGCGCGCGGCAAAACCCGCGCTGCGCGCAACGTCGTACTGCATCAGCGCATCCGACTCGGCGGCGTAGCGGCCGAGGGCAAGCTTCCACTTGCCGCCCGTTCGCGCGGCACCGTCGCCGGGTTCGATCTCCGTCTCGCGCGCCCATCGGGCGAACTGCTGCGGATCGACCGTCGTCAGCGGCTCGGGCGCCTGCCCCTTGGGCGCGACGAAGACGCTCATCGGCGTCGCCATCGCGACCGTGCCAGGAAGCGCCGCATGCCAGATATCGATCTTGCCCGCGATCAGGCAGACCAGGTCCGCGCTGGCGTCGGAACGGCCCCACACGTCGGTGCCGCGGATGCCGGCCGTCGCCGTGCCGACGCGGATCACCACGTCGCGTGACTTGATGCGGCTGAGCGCGTCGGTGGTGAAGCGGAAGGCGCCGACGAGCACGTCGAGCGCCCCCCTGAACTCGGTCCGCGGCTTCGCGCCCATGCTGAAGAACGCCAGCTTGGCGTTGGCGCCGAGCTTGACCGTGCTGCCCTCGGCAAGACTGAGGTAGGCGCGGGCATCGTCGCCGGTGCGGATGCGGTCGCCGTTCTCGATCGGCATGCCGGCGGCCAGCGGCTCAACGTGTCCGCCGCGCTCGATCCAGGCAGGCGCCTGCACCGCCGCCACGGTGGCCGGCGGCGGCGCCGCCCAGGCCGGCAGGCTGACAACAGCGAGCAACGCGAAAACACGCTTCAACGCTTGCATCGGCGATCCTTTCGACGCGGGGGCCGCGCGTATAATTGAAACTTTTGCGACGATAGACTAGGTATTCGGGCTCATGCAGGAAAAATATCATCCCACCGGAATCGAGAAAGCCGCCCAGTCCCATTGGGACGCGACCGGCGCGCACCGCGCCGTCGAAGATGCCGCCAAACCCAAGTACTACTGCCTGTCGATGTTCCCCTATCCGTCCGGCAAACTGCATATGGGGCACGTGCGCAACTATACCATCGGCGATGTCCTGGCCCGCTACCACCGCATGAAGGGTTACAGCGTGCTGCAGCCGATGGGCTGGGACGCCTTCGGCCTGCCGGCCGAGAACGCGGCGATGCAGAACAACGTGCCGCCGGCGCAGTGGACCTACGACAACATCGCCTACATGAAGAAGCAGTTGCAGTCGCTAGGGCTCAGTCTCGACTGGGAACGCGAGCTCGCCACCTGCAAACCCGAGTATTACAAGTGGAACCAGTGGCTATTCCTGCGCATGCTGGAAAAAGGCATCGCCTACAAGAAGACCCAGGTGGTGAACTGGGATCCGGTGGACCAGACCGTGCTCGCCAACGAGCAGGTCATCGAGGGCCGCGGCTGGCGCACCGGCGCCCTGGTCGAAAAACGCGAGATTCCCGGCTACTACCTCGCCATCACCCAATACGCCGACGAACTGCTGTCCGCGCTCGACACCCTGCCCGGCTGGCCCGAGCGCGTCAAGCTGATGCAGGCGAACTGGATCGGCAAGAGCTACGGCGTGCGCTTCGCCTTCCCCTACGAGATGGACAGCAAGAAGGATCTGCTCTGGGTATTCACCACGCGCGCCGACACCATCATGGGCGTCACTTTCTGCGCGGTGGCCGCCGAGCATCCGCTGGCGACGCGCGCGGCGCAGGACGATGCACAGCTCGCCGCCTTCATCGACGAATGCAAGCATGGTTCCGTCATGGAAGCCGACATGGCGACGATGGAGAAGAAGGGCATGCCGACCGGCGTCTTCGTCGACCATCCGCTGACCGGCGAGAAGGTCGAGGTCTGGGTCGGCAATTACGTGCTGATGAGCTATGGCGAAGGCGCCGTGATGGCCGTGCCGGCGCACGACGAGCGCGACTTCGGTTTCGCCAAGAAATACGGCCTGCCGATCCGGCAAGTCGTCGCCATCGAAGGCGAGGACTATTCCACCGACGCCTGGCGCGAATCCTACGGCGACAAGAATCGCGGTTACTGCGTCAACTCCGGCAAGTACGACGGACTTTCCTATGAGGCGGCGGTCGACGCCATCGCCGCCGACCTGAAGGACAGGGATCTCGGCGACAAGCAGGTGCAGTGGCGCCTGCGCGACTGGGGCGTTTCGCGCCAGCGTTACTGGGGCTGCCCGATCCCGATCATCCATTGCGACGCCTGCGGATCGGTGCCCGTGCCCGGCGACCAGTTGCCGGTCGTGCTGCCCGAGGACTGCGTGCCGGACGGTTCCGGCAATCCGCTCAACAAGCGCGCGGACTTCCTCGCCTGCACCTGCCCGAAATGCGGCAAGCCGGCGCGGCGCGAGACGGACACGATGGACACCTTCGTGGATTCGTCGTGGTACTACGCACGTTACTGCACCAGCGCGGCGACGCGCAGCGCCAACGACAAGATGGTCGATGCAGGGACGGGCTACTGGATGCCGGTCGACCAGTACATCGGCGGCATCGAGCACGCCATCCTGCACCTGCTCTATTCGCGTTTCTGGACCAAGGTCATGCGCGACGTCGGGCTCGTCAGCTACGACGAGCCGTTCGCCAACCTGCTGACGCAGGGCATGGTGCTCAACCACATCTTCTCGCGGCGCACCGACAAGGGCGGCGTCGAGTACTTCGCGCCCGAGGAAGTCGAACCGGTGCGCGACGAAGGCGGCCAGATCATCGGCGCCACCAGCAAGGCCGACGGCCGGCCGGTCGAGTACGGCGGCATCGGCACCATGTCGAAGTCCAAGCGCAACGGCGTCGACCCGCAGGCGCTGATCGAGGAATACGGCGCCGATACGGCGCGCTTCTTCATGATGTTCGCCAGTCCGCCCGAGCAGACGCTCGAGTGGTCGGATTCCGGCGTCGAGGGCGCCTATCGCTTCCTCAAGCGCGTCTGGGCTTTCGGCTTCGCCGCGCGCGAGGCGGTGCTCGTCAAGCCGGCGGTGCCAGGCAAGCTTCCCGCGAGCCTCGCCGACGTGCGCCGCGACATCCACGTCACGCTCAAGCAAGCCAACTACGACCTCGGCAAGATGCAGTTCAACACCGTCGCCTCGGCGGCGATGAAGATGCTCAACGCACTAGAGAAGGCGCCGAAAGATGCGGCCGGCTGGCCCGCTGTCGCCGCCGAAGGCTTCTCGATCCTGCTGCGCCTGCTGGCTCCGCTCACGCCCCACCTCAGCCATACGCTCTGGCGCGAACTCGGCTACGGCAAGGAAGTCTTCGCCGCGCCCTGGCCCGATCCGCTCGCCGCGGCGCTCGAACAAGACGAAGTCGAACTCGTGCTCCAGGTGAACGGCAAGCATCGCGGCAGCCTGCGCGTGCCGGCCGCCGCCGACAAGGCCGCCGTCGAAGCCGCCGCGCTGGCCGCGGAAGCAGCGCAGAAATATATGGAGGGCAAGCCGGCGAAAAAGATCGTGGTCGTGCCCGGCCGGCTCGTCAATATCGTCGTCTGAGGAAAATTCCATGCGCCGCCTGTTCCTGATCGTACTCGTTCTCGCCATGAGCGGCGCCGTGGGCGGCTGCGGCTTCAAGCTGCGCGGCGCCTATACGCTGCCGTTCGACACGTTGTACATCGCCTATCCGGAGAACACGCCGCTGTATTCGGTCTTGAAGCGCGGCATCGAGGCATCGACGCAGACGCGCATCGTCACCGACAAGAAGAAGGCGCAGGCCTCCTTCGTGGTCGTCGGCGATGTGCAGGCGCAGAACATACTTGCGCTCGACACCGCCGGTAACGTGGCCGAATACCAGTTGGTGCGCACCTTCAGTTTCCGCGTCAACGACGCCGCCGACCACGAACTGATTCCGCCTAGCGCCATCGCCATCCACCGCGACGTCAGCTTCAACAATGCCCAGGCGCTGGCGAAGGAATCCGAGGACGCCCTGCTGTGGCGCGACATCGAAAACGATCTCGTGCAGCAGATTCTGCGGCGGCTGGCGACGGCTAAGCCGAAGCCTGCCGAAGAAGACCGGTAGCGCCGTGCAACTGCGCCCCGAACAGCTCGCCGCGCATCTGCAGAAACGGCTGGCGCCGCTCTACGTCCTGCACGGCAACGAGCCGCTGCTGGTCGTCGAAGCCGGCGACGCCATTCGCGCCGCGGCGCGCGCACAGGGGTTCGCCGAGCGCGAGGTATTGGTGGACGGCCAGGGCTTCAAGTGGGACGAACTTTTCCTCGCCGCCGGCAATCTCTCGCTGTTCGGCGGCGACAAGCTCGTCGATTTGCGCATTCCTTCGGGCAAGCCGGGCCGCGACGGCGGCGAAGCCCTCAAGCGCTACTGCGGCCAACTGCCCGGCGGTATCGTCACGCTGGTCACGCTGCCGGAACTCGACTGGCAGACCAAGAAGGGAGGCTGGTTCGGCACGCTCGCCGAAACCGGCGTCGCCCTCGAATGCAACGCCCCGCCGCTCGCTCAGTTGCCGGCCTGGATCGCCGAACGCCTGGCGCGGCAGCAGCAGAGCGCGCCGCGCGCCGCGCTCGACTTCGTCGCCATCCACGTCGAGGGCAATCTGCTCGCCGCCCACCAGGAAATCCAGAAACTCGGGCTGCTCTACCCCGCGGGCGAAATTACCCTGGCGCAGATCGAGGCCGCCGTGCTAAACGTCGCGCGCTACGATATCGACAAGCTGCGCGCGGCGCTTGCCGGCAACGACGCCGCCCGCTGTGCCCGCGTGCTCGAAGGCCTCAAGGCCGAGGGCGCCGCGCCGCCGCTGGTACTGTGGACGCTGGCCAACGAATCGCGCAACCAGTGCCAGCGCCTCCCGGCTCGCCGCGCCGTCGCCCGCAACGCCCTCTTGCACGCCGCGCGCATCGACCGCATCATTAAAGGCGTGGCGCAAGGCGACTTGTGGGACGAGTTTCTCCAGTTGTCGCTGCGCTTGACGAGGACCGCATAATGGACATACGTGAATACATGGCCCAGGTTGGCGCCGCCGCCCGCGCCGCCTCGCGGCTGGTCGCGCGCGCCTCGACCCGGGCGAAGAACGATGCGCTGCTGGCGATGGCGCGGACGCTGCGCGAGCGCCGCGACGAACTGCTGTCCGCCAATGCCGCCGATGTCGCGGAGGCCCGCGCCGCCGGCCTCGACGCCGCGATGATCGACCGCCTCCAGCTTTCCGCAAAAGGCGTAGAGAGCATGGCGCTCGGCCTCGAACAGGTCGCTGCGCTGCCCGATCCGGTCGGCGAGATCACCGACCTGAAGCGCCGCCCGAGCGGCATCCAGGTCGGCCGCATGCGTGTGCCGCTGGGCGTGGTCGGCATCATCTACGAAGCCCGGCCCAACGTCACCGCCGATGCCGCCGCCTTGTGCCTCAAGTCCGGCAACGCCGCCATCCTGCGCGGCGGCAAGGAGGCGTTGCGCTGCAATCAGGCCATCGCCGCCTGCGTGCGCGCCGGGCTTACCGCCGCGGGCCTGCCGGAAACCGCCGTGCAAGTGGTCGAAACCGCCGACCGCGCGGCCGTCGGCCACCTCGTCGCCATGCCGGAATACGTCGACGTGATCGTGCCGCGCGGCGGCAAGGGCCTGATCGAGCGCATTTCGAAAGAGGCGCGCGTGCCCGTTATCAAGCATCTCGACGGCAACTGCCACGTCTATATCGACACCGACGCCGACGAGGACATGGCCCTGCGCATCGTCGACAACGCCAAGACGCAGCGCCTGGGCACCTGCAATACCGCCGAGTCGCTGCTGGTCGCGCGTTCGGTATCAACGACGCTACTGCCCGAGATCGCCGCCATGCTACAGGCCAAGGGCGTCGAAATCCGCGGCTGCGCCGAGACCATGACCATCGTCCCCAACGCCAAGCCGGCGACGGAAGCGGACTATTACGCCGAGTACCTCGCCGCCGTCATTTCCGTGAAAGTCGTCGACGGCGTGGACGCCGCCATCGCCCACATCAACAAGTACTCATCGCAGCATACCGAAGCCATCGTCACCGAGAACTACACGGCGGCGTTACGCTTCCTGCGCGAAGTGGACTCGAGCAGCGTCATGGTCAACGCCTCGACGCGCTTCGCCGACGGCTTCGAGTACGGCCTCGGCGCCGAGATCGGCATTTCCACCGACAAGTTCCACGCCCGCGGCCCCGTCGGCCTCGAGGGACTCACGTCGCAGAAGTGGATCGTCCTCGGCAACGGCGAAATTCGGCAATAGGCATCGGGTTGGTACATGCGTGCAGGCCCCTATAGGTAGAGGAGACACCGATGAAGAAACTGTTGCTCGCCATTGCCCTGTTCGCAGCCGCCGCAGCCGCCGCAGCCGCCGCAGCCGGCGCCGCCGTCGACATCGAAGGCGTGAAATTCGCGGACACGACCAAGGTCGGCGATACCGAACTCGTGCTCAACGGCGCCGGCCTGCGCTCCAAGTTCTTTCTAAAAGTCTATGCCGTCGGCCTCTATCTCGCCGAGAAAAGACACAGCGCCGACGATCTGCTGGCACTGAAAGGCGCCAAGCGCCTGCACCTGGTCACCCTGCGCGATCTCACCGCGGCGCAATTCGCCGACGCCCTCGTCGAAGGCATCCACAAGAATCTCAGCGAAGCCGAAGTCGCGCCGCTGAAGATTCGCGTCGAGCAGTTCCGGTCCGCGATCCTGGCCTTGAAGTCGGCGCCCAAGGGCGCCACCGTGGACATCGACTGGCTGCCGGCGTCCGGGACGCGCCTCGTCTTCAATGGCGAACAACGCGGCGAAGACATTCCGGGCGAAGACTTCTACCGCGCGTTGCTGAAAATCTGGCTCGGCGAGCGCCCGGCCCAGGACAATCTCAAGGCGCGGTTGCTGGGCGGGACGGATTGACCGTACCCGGCGGGGAAACTGCGGCCACCGCGGCCGCGGCGAGACAGGCGCCGGGAAAGAAACACGTTGCAGGCAGCCGCCAATCCAGTAGGATTAGGCTAAAGGATATACATCCTGGCCGACCCATGAACAACGTCAGAGCCGCCAAACGCTCCCCGTTCCCGAGCTCCACACGCGCGATTGCGCCATCGATACTCGTCGTCGAAGACCAGCCGTCGATAGCGCAGTTGTTGGCGGCGATGATCCGCGAGCGCTGGAATTCCGACGTTTGCGTCGCCCATTCGTTACGCGAGACACGGGAACTTATCCAGTCGCATCCGACGGGTTTTCTGGTCGCCACCTGCGACCTCAACCTGCCCGACGCGCCTTATGGCGAAGTCCTCGACGTCCTCAACGCGGCGAGCATCAAGACCGTCGCCGTCAGCGGCACCTACGGCGAAGACTTCCGCGACACAGTGCTCAACAAGGGCGCGATCGACTTCGTGCCCAAGGACAACATCAATTCCTTCGAGTACGTCACCGAACTGGTGGGGCGCATCTGCAAGAACCGCCACGTGAAGGTGCTGGTGACCGACGACTCGATGAGCGCCCGCGCCGTGCTCAAGCACACGCTCGAGCAGTTGTGCTTCCAGGTGCTGACGGCCAACGACGGCAAGGAGGCCCTGGCGGTGCTGGACGGGAATCCCGACATCCGCCTGCTGCTCGCCGACTACAACATGCCCGAGATGGACGGCTTCGCCCTGACCATCGAAGTGCGCAAGAAATTCGGCAAGGACCGGCTGGCGATCATCGGCATTTCTTCCTCCGACGACGAGGCGATATCGGCGCGGTTCATCAAGTGCGGCGCCAACGACTTCATCAGGAGACCATACTCGTACGAGGAGTTCGTCTGCCGCAT
>DAIEEM010000101.1 GCA_027325905.1 Rhodocyclaceae bacterium | reverse complement strand
TCGGCGTCGGACGCGCAGCTCATCACCGACGCCAAGACGCGCTGGCAAAACACGGTCGGCGGCTTGCAGGACGCCATGCGCACGCAGGCCACCGTAGTCGGCAATCTTGCCACCAACGCCACCCAAATGTCGGCGCTGGTCGGCGCGAGCCAGTCGGCGACCGGCGCGTTGCAGGCGACGCAGGCCGGTAACCAGCTTCTCGCCCTTCAGGCGCAGCAGCTCGTCGATCTCACCGCCGTCGTGTCCGCCAATGGCCGCGCGCAGGCGCTGCAATCGGCCGAACAGGCTGCCGCCGCCGCGCAGGGACAGGAGCAGCGCCGTCGCTTCCTGACGCCGGGAACCGGCTACCAGGCCGGCAACGCGCAGATGTTCTATGGCAACAATTGAGGGCGGCGTGTTGGACGGCAAAACCCTCGGGCGCATCGGCGCCATCGCCTTCGTCGCGCTCGCCATCGTCGCGGCTGTGATCGACATGAGCCGCCCTGACGACGACCAAGACGACGTTGCCATGCCTGGGCCTGCCGTCATCGGGCGAGATCCGCTCGATGCGGAACTCGCGCGGTGCGGCGGGCTGGGCGAAGCCGGTCCGCGTGATCCGTCCTGCCTGAAGGCTTGGGCCGAGAACCGCCGCCGGTTCCTCGGCCAATCGACATCGGGCGCGCCGTCGGCGCCCGCGAGCTTCCCGGCTCCCGCCCCCTTGTCATCGTCGGCGCTTTTTGACGCGCCCGCGAGCGTCCCGGCGCCCGCCGTGAACGGAGGTCGCTGACCATGGGCGGCACCGGCGTTATCGACCAATTTCTTGCGGTTTTCACGCGCTACATCGACGGCGGCTTCGGCCTGCTACGCGGCGAGGTCGGCTTCATCGCCTCGACGCTCATCGTCATTGACGTGACGCTGGCCGCGCTGTTCTGGTCCTGGGGCGCCGATGACGACATCATCGCCCGCCTCGTCAAGAAGACCCTGTTCGTCGGCGTCTTCGCCTACCTGATTTCCAATTGGAACAACCTCGCCCGGATCATTTTCGAGAGCTTCGCCGGCCTCGGCCTGAAGGCGTCCGGAACCGGCTTCACCACGGCGCAATTGCTGCAACCCGGCAAGGTTGCGCAGACCGGCCTCGACGCTGGCCGGCCGCTGCTCGATTCCATCTCGAACTTGATGGGCTACTGGTCCTTCTTCGAGAACTTCATCCAGATCGCCTGCATGTTGTTCGCCTGGGCGCTCGTGCTGCTCGCCTTTTTCGTTCTCGCCATCCAGCTCTTCGTGACCCTGATCGAGTTCAAGCTGACGACGCTTGCCGGCTTCGTGCTGATCCCCTTCGGCCTGTTCGGCAAATCCGCCTTCATGGCTGAACGGGTGCTGGGCAATGTCATCTCGTCGGGCATCAAGGTGCTGGTGCTCGCCGTCATCATCGGCATCGGCTCGACGCTGTTCTCGCAGTTCACCGCCGGGTTCGGCGGCGCGACCCCGACCATCGACCAGGCCATGGCCATCGTCCTTGCCGCCTTCTCGCTCCTCGGCCTCGGCATCTTCGGGCCCGGAATCGCAAACGGCCTCGTCTCCGGTGGTCCGCAGCTTGGCGCCGGCGCCGCGATCGGCGCCGGGCTTGCCGCCGGCGGCATGGTAGTGGCAGGCGCTGCCACAGTCGGCGCCGTCGCTTCCGGCGGCGCGGCCCTTGCGGGTGGCGCAGCCGCCGCCGCGCGTGGAGGGTCCGCGCTCGCTGGTGGAGCCTCCCCCGCCTACAGCCTCGGCGCCGCCGGTCAGTCCGGCGCATCGGGAGTCGCCTCGGGTCTTGGCGGCGTCGCCAATGCCGGCGCGCAGGCTGCCGTCTCGCCCTTGAAGCGCGCCGCATCCAGGGCCGCCGAAAGCCTCAAATCCAACTATCAGGCCGGCAGCCGCAGCGCTTTCGAGGCTACAGGCGGTTCCGGCGCCGATGGTGACGCCGAAGCCGCCGCGCCTGCCGCCTCC
>DAIEEM010000079.1 GCA_027325905.1 Rhodocyclaceae bacterium | reverse complement strand
CCAGCAGCGCCGCCGCCACGCCGATCAAGCCGAGCGGCGCGGTAAGCAGCACCAGCACCGTGCGGCCGATGCTTTGCAACTGCATCATCAGCAAGGTGATCACGACGACCACCATGATCGGCGCCACGGCCTTGATCGAGTTTTCGCCCTTCGCCGATTCCTCGACGGTGCCGCCGGTCTCGATGCGGAACCCCGGCGGCAGCGTCGCCCGGATGGCGTCGAGCTTGGGCTGGAGTTCCGCCGAGATCATCGGCCCCTGGCGGTCGCCGACGATGTCCGAACGCACGGTGATCGTCGGCAGGCGATCGCGCCGCCAGACGATGCCCTCTTCGAGCACGGGCTTGAGGCGCGCCACCTGGGCCAGCGGCACATGGCGCCCGCCGGCGGCGACGATGTCGAGGTCGGGCAGGCGGTCGAGCGAGCCGCGGTCGGCGCCGGCCGCCCGCCAGACGACGTCGATCAACTGGTCGTCCTCGCGGTACTGGGTGATCGTCGTGCCGACGAGCCAGCCCTGCAGCGCCTGCGCGACGTCCTGGCTCGACACGCCGAGCGAGCGCGCGCGGTCCTGGTCGATCTCGACGCGCACCGACTTTATCTTCTCGTTCCAGTCGTACTGCACGTCCTGCAGGTTCGGCTGGGCGCGCATCACGTCCGCCACCTGGCCGGCGACGCGGCGCAGGCTTTCGAGGTCGTCGCCCATGACGCGGAACTGCACCGGGAAGCCCACCGGCGGGCCGTTTTCGAGGCGCAGCACGCGCGCGCGCATATGCGAGAAATCGGGCGCCGCGAAACGCGCTTCGAGGCGGCGCTTGAGGTCCTCGCGCTGTTCGATGCCCTTGGTGACGATGACCAGTTGGGCGAAATTGTCGGCGAACAATTGCTGGTCTAGCGACAGGAAGAAGCGTGGCGCGCCGTTGCCGACGTAGGACGAGGAGCTGACGACGGCGGCGTCGCCGGCGAGCAGCGCTTCGACCTTTTTCGTCTCGGCGTCGGTGGCCTTGAGCGCGGCGCCCTGGGGCAGCCACAGTTCGATCAGCAGTTCCGGGCGGCTGGCGGCCGGGAAGAACTGCTTCTGCACGCCGACGTTGAAGGCGACCATGGCCACGACGAACAGCAGGAACGTGCCGCCAATCACCCGCCAGCGACGGCGCAGGCACCACACCAGCACGGCGCGGAAGCGCAGGTAGAAGGGCGTCGCGTAGATGTCGCCGTGGTGCTCGGCGCCGTACTTGAGGAGCTTGCCGGCATCGAGCAGCTTGTAGCCGATGAAGGGCGTGAAGACGACTGCCACCAGCCACGAGACGATCAGCGCGATCGTCACCACGGCGAAGATCGAGAACGTATATTCGCCGGCCGCCGAGCGCGCGAAGCCCACCGGCGTAAAGCCGGCGGCGGTGATCAGCGTGCCGGTCAGCATCGGGAAGGCCGTCGACGTATAGGCGAAAGTGGCGGCCTTGGCGCGGTCGAAGCCCTGCTCCATCTTCACCACCATCATTTCGACGGCGATGATGGCGTCGTCGACGAGCAGGCCCAGCGCGATCACCAGCGCGCCGAGCGAAATGCGCTGCAAGTCGATGCCGAAGACGAGCATCATCAGGAAGACGATGGCGAGCACCAGCGGAATCGACAGCGCCACCACCGTGCCGGTGCGCAGGCCGAGGCTCAGGAACGACACGGCGAGCACGATGGCCATGGCCTCCGCCAGCGACTCGACGAACAGTTCGATCGACTTCTTCACCACTTCCGGCTGATCGGCGACGACATGCACGTCGATGCCGGCTGGCAGGTCGGCCTGCAGGCGGTGCATTTCATTTTTCAGATTGGCGCCGAGGCGAATCACGTCGCCGCCCTTCGCCATGACCACGGCGATGCCGATCGCGTCCTTGCCGCCGACGCGCATGCGCGGGCTCGGCGGATCGGCGAGCCCGCGGCTGACGGTGGCGATGTCGCCGAGGCGGAAATGGCGTCCGTCGACGGCGAGATCCGCGTCGCGAATCTTCTCCATCGCGTCGAAGGGGCCGCTGACGCGCAGGCGTATGCGGTCGCTTGCCGTTTCGACGAAGCCTGCCGCGGTCATGGCGTTCTGGCGTCGCAACGCATCGAAGACCGCCGCCGGCGTCAGGCCCAGCGAAGCCAGGCGAGCGGGAATCGCCTCGACGTAGATCTTTTCGTCCTGTACGCCGAGCAGTTCGACTTTCTTGACGTCCGGCACGCGGTAGAGTTCGAGGGCGATGCGGTCGGCTTCATGGCGCAGGGCGCCGAGTTCGAAGCCGTCGCCGGTGAGGGCGAAGATCGAGACCGAGACGTCGCCGAACTCGTCGTCCGGAAACGGCCCCTGCACGCCCTCGGGAAGCGTGTGGCGGATATCGTCGAGCTTCTTGCGCACCTGGCGCCAGGATTCCGGCACTTCGGCTTTCGGCGTGTAATCCTTGAGGATCACGAACACCAGCGATTCGCCCGGTTTCGAGGCCGAGCGCAGGACGTCCACCCACGGCGTTTCCGCGAGCTTCTTCTCGATGCGATCGGTGAGTTCGTTCTCCACTTCCGTGGCCGTCGCGCCCGGCCATAGCGTGCGCACCACCATGACCTTGAACGTGAAGTCGGGATCCTCGGCGCGGCCCAGCTTGAAATAGGAGATGGCGCCGGCGATCATCAGCACGACCATCAGGTACATGACCATCGAGGGATGCTCGATGGACCATTCCGAGAGATTGATCTTTTTCATTGTACCGGCCGCACCTTCTCGCCGGCGTTGAGCTTATGCACGCCGGCCGCGACGATGCGCTCCCCGGCCTTGAG
>DAIEEM010000068.1 GCA_027325905.1 Rhodocyclaceae bacterium | reverse complement strand
TAGGCGAGAGAAACCGTTCAATTCGAGTTGCACGAACAGCGAGGTCGTCGCCTGCTGGAACTGAGTCGCGATGCTCTGGACGACGATGCGCGCGACCCAGCAGCCGGCATCGTACTCGAGTCCGCCGATAGTCTGAATCAGTTGCCGGTCCTTGGTCGAATAATTGTAGCGGCCGACGACATGCCAGCCGCCGCCGAGCGGCCACTGCGCGGAAACGTCGATCTGCCCGAGCAGGTCGCTCATGTAGCGGTAGCCGGCATTGACCACCTTGCCGGTTTCGGGCTGGTAGCGGCCGACTAGGGTCAATTGCTGGGTTGTCTTGTTCTGCGGATCGTAGTCCCAGCCGGTATCGACATAAGTCTTCGGCATCACCTGCCCCGACAACGCGGCCAGGATGTCGGAAGTATGGCCGATGCGCGGCGTCTCGCCAGGCACTGCGATCGATCCGTCCGGCGCGATCACCGTCGGCAAGATCACGCGCTGGTCCGAAAAATAGTAGCGTTGCCCGATGGCGCCGCGTATCAGTTCGGCGCCGGTTTCCGGATCGACCAGGCGCGATGTAACCGCCGCCGTGACCTGGTTGGTGTCGCCGATGCGATCGCCGCCGGCGTAGCGGTTCTCGGCGAAAATCTGGGAGAAATTGAAGTCGGCCAAGCCGGTATCGAACACCGGGATCTGGCTCTGGTCGCGGTAGGGCACATAGAGATAATAGAGGCGCGGTTCCAAAGTTTGCGTCAGGTTCTGCCCGAACCAGTCGGTATTACGCTCGAAGTTCATTGAACTGTCGAGGCTGACGATGGGCACCGTACGGACCTGGCTGCTGGGGACGGAAGGATCCTGCCGCTCCAACTCATAGCGCGTAACGCTCACGCCAACCTTGGGCGTCACTTGAAAGTACGAGTTTTGCATCGGAAACGAGAGTTGCGGATACGCCGTCTCCCGCCAGCCGATAACGCTGGTCGGATGGGCGAAATCGACCGCTTCGCCGGAGAAATTGAAGACGGCGCCCAGCGGCAGGTCGTAACGATTGGCCGCCAGATTGAGCTGCGGCAGTCGGCTATACAGCGGCACTACCGGCGGCAGCGCCGGATCCTGCAATACCTGGTACCGCTGGGCAACCGCGGAAGCGCTCCACCAATCGGCGCTGTAAGCAAGCTGCCCCTGGCGCAGCATATAAGTACTCGGCGCTATCGCTCCGGGTTTCGACAGGTCGGTGAAATAGGTGCCGTCGGAAACGCCATTGAGATTCAGGTTGCCGGTAAAGCCGTTGCCGAAATTTTGCGAGTTCACCACCGAGTAGGCGTAGCGATTCTTGTGCGTAACGAGATCGTCGGGCAAATATTCCAGTTGGACATCGTTGATATATGGCGAGGCGGGATTCAGCGAATCGCCGAGATAGCGGTATTCGGTATTCCACTGGACGCCACGCTTCTGCATGACGCGCGGCATGATGGTCGCATCCTTGTCGGGCGCGATGTCCCAGTACCAGGGCAGGCTGATTTCGCCGCCGCCGGTGTTGGTGGAACCGAGCGTTGGCGCCAGGAAGCCGCTCTTGCGCTGGTTGTCGAGCGGGAAGTTAAGCCAGGGCGAATACAGGATGGGCACGCCCTTGAACACCACTTTGCCGTCGCTGCCCTCGGCCACTTCGCGGTTGTAGTCGAGATTCAGGTTGGCGGCGCTGGCCACCCAGTCCTGGTTGCCCGCTGCACACGTGCTGAAGGTCGCCTTGCTCAGGCTATAAAGATTCTCGCCCTGGAAGTCGATGCGCTCGGCCTCTCCCTGTGCCGTAATCGGCACGCTGATCTGATGTATCGCGTAATCACCGATCGTCGTGCCGGCTTGGATTTTCGTCGTGCGCGGCATCGTGTACTGGGGCTGCTCGAAGACGCCGGTATTCTCCTCGACGTTCATGCGCAGCTTCGGGCCGGTGAAAACGTCCTGATCGTGCTGCAAGCGGACGTTGCCCAGCGCCTCGACTTCGTCGTCGAGGCTCCAGTAGGTAATCGTGTCGGCATCGAGCACGGTGCTGACCTTGCGCAGTTCGGCATCGCCTTCCGCGACCATGACGTCGTCGGTGTGCCCATGGATGCGATCGGCGCTGAGGAAGTTCGGGCGCCGTTCCGTCGAATCCCGCGGCAGCGGCGTGAGCGCGGCCGTCGACTTCAATTTCGGCGCCGGCAGTTCGCCGGCGGCGACGTAAGCGGAATAGAGCGGCGCCAGCACCGGGCGCTCGGCTATCAACGGCGGTTCGGTGCTTTGCGTGAGCGACGCCTCGGGAAGTCGATCCGCCGCGGCGGCGACGGGCTTCGCCGGCAGCGCCGCAGCCTGTGGCAGCGCGGCCGCGTCGTCGATGCGTTGCGGCACATCCATCGCCACCGGCGGTGCCGGCGGCGCCGCCGTCGCGGCGGCGGGTAATTGGCCCGCGCCGGCCGCTTCGCCCTTTGCCGCCGCCGGCCCGCCGAGCAGGGCGGGATCGACGCGCAACGGCGCCAACACCTCGGCGACGGCAGTCCTGGCCATGCCGAGAAACACCACCCAGCAAAGGAGTTCGCGCAACGGCATCGTGATGGTTCTACGCCGCACGCCGTCAGGGCGCGCGATTGCCCAATGTTAGAATCCGCGATTCTAGCATTCTCAAGGACTTAACCACGTGGTCAGGAAGGGCAAAATCGAGGCTTGGCTAGCGGGCCTGCATCCGGGCAGAACGTTCGACCTGACCCCCGCGTCCGCCGACGCGAGTTTCCGCCGTTACTTCCGGGCCAGCTTCGACGACGGCACGACGCGGGTCGTCATGGATGCCCCGCCGGAGCGCGAAGACTGCCGCCCCTGGCTCCACGTGCAAGGGCTTTTCCATGCCGCCGGCGCGCACGTGCCCGAGGTGCTGGCCAGCGACCTCGAACAAGGCTTCCTGCTGCTCTCCGACCTGGGTTCCACCACCTACCTCGCGGTCTTCGACGCCGACAATACGCCGCGACTCTACCGCGACGCCGTCGACGCGCTGGTCCGCATCCAGCGCGCGAGCCGG
>DAIEEM010000044.1 GCA_027325905.1 Rhodocyclaceae bacterium | reverse complement strand
GGAGGCTTCGAAGGAGAGGTCGTCGCAGAAGATGACGAAGTGCTCGGGACGCGCCGCGATCAGATCGACGATTTCCGGCAAATCCACCAGGTCGTTGCGGTCGACCTCGATCAGGCGCAGCCCCTTGGCGGCGAACTTGTTCAGCGCGCCCTTGACGAGCGAGGACTTGCCGGTGCCGCGCGCCCCGGTGAGCAGCACGTTGTTGGCGCTGCGGCCGGCGACGAACTGGCGCGTGTTCTGTTCCAGCCTCCGCTTTTGCTCGTCGATGCCGACGAGGTCGTCGAGGCGGATGCGGTGCGGGTGATGCACGGCTTCGAGGTGGCCGCGGCTGCCGCGCCGGCGCCAGCGGAAGGCCTGCGCCGTCCAGTCGGGTGCGGGTGCGGCGGCGGGCAGCACGGTCTCGAGCCGTTCCAGCAGGCCTTCGGCGCGGGCGATCAGGCGGGAAAGATCATTCATCGTTTTTGGGCCAGACGCGCCATAGGATCGGCAGCAGGATCAGCGGAACGCCCAGCTCCGGCAGCCATGCCCACATGACGGTTCTCGGTTAAGCTTGGGTGTCGAAACAACCGGGAATGTATCAGATTCATGCCGCGCCTATTCTGCCTCTTTGCCGCCGTCCTCGCCCTGGCGGCATGTACGACCGTGCCCTTGGGCACCACGGGTCGCGGCGCGGCCTGCGCGCCTTGCGCTGCCTGTCCCGGCGTCGAGGCCGTCAAGCCGTCCGAAAAGCCGCTGCAAGAAGCGGCCTGGACCGACCTGCCCGGCTGGGACGGCGCCGACCTGGCGGCATCCTTCGACGCCTTCAAGGCCTCGTGCGCCGGACTGGAGAAGCGGACCGTCTGGCGGTCCACCTGCGTCGACGCGCGTGGTTTCACGACCGCCGATCCCGCCCAACTGCGTCCCTGGTTCGAGTCGCACTTCAAGCCCTGGCAAGTCGTCAATCCGGACGGCTCCCGCAGCGGACTCGTCACCGGCTATTACGAGCCGGTGCTGAAGGGCAGCCGCACGCGCAAAGAGCCCTATCTTTACCCGGCTTTCGGTCCGCCCGACGATCTGGTGGTGGTGGATCTTGGCGACCTGTATCCCGAACTCAAGCACATGCGCCTGCGCGGGCGCATCGAAGGCCACCGGCTTGTACCCTATTGGTCGCGCGCCGACTGGACCCAGCAAGAGGGCGAGCGCTCACCGCAGGCGCTGCTCTGGCTCGACGACGCCCTCGATTTCTTCTTCATGCAGATTCAGGGCTCGGGCCAGGTGCAACTCGACGACGGTACGCGCATCCGTCTTGGCTACGCCGATCAGAACGGCTATCCCTATCGTTCCATCGGCAATTGGCTGATCGACCAGGGTGAGATCGCGGCCGGGCAGGCGTCGATGCAGGGCATCAAGAACTGGGCGGCGGCCCACCCGGACCGCGTGCAGGAACTTATGAACGCCAATCCGAGCCTGGTGTTCTTCCGCGAGTTGCCGGTCGAAGGTGTCGGGCCGCCGGGCGCGCTGGGCCTGGCGCTGACACCCGAGCGCAGCATCGCCGTCGATCCGCGCAATGTACCGCTGGGGGCGCCCGTCTGGCTCGCCACCACCTGGCCGGACGACCCCCGGCCACTAGAGCGCCTGATGCTTGCCCAGGACACCGGCGGCGCCATCCGTGGCGCAGTGCGCGCGGACTTCTACTGGGGCAGCGGCCCAGAGGCCGGCGCGATGGCTGGGAAGATGCGGCAGAAGGGCCAGATGTGGGTGCTGATGCCGCGAGACTATGCACCAAAGTGATTTTTCATCTCGGCTGTAGGCTCTGTTGTGGTGCGCGGCTGGCGCGATAATGGTGCATTCCGTAATACGTCTCTGGCCGTTTTTGGCATAACGCACTGAATCGTATACGTGAACGCGGTGGGAATGCTTGTTGCTTTTGGCTCCTGATTAGTGCCTATGGAGCCCCGAAATGGAGAATTTGAAAACATCCGCCGACGTCCTGTTCATTCTGCTCGGCGCCATCATGATCCTCGCCATGCATGCCGGTTTTGCCTTCCTGGAACTCGGCACGGTGCGCAAGAAGAACCAGATCAACGCCCTCGTGAAGATACTGGTCGATTTTTCGGTATCGACGCTGGCTTACTTCTTCATCGGCTACAGCATCGCCTACGGCGTCAACTTCTTTGCTGGTGCGGAAGTATTGGCGCAGAAGAGCGGCTATGAATTGACGAAGTTCTTCTTCCTGCTCACCTTCGCGGCGGCCATCCCGGCGATCGTCTCCGGCGTCATCGCCGAGCGCGCCAAGTTCAATCCGCAACTGGCGGCCACCTTCCTGCTGGTCGGCTTCGTCTATCCCTTCTTCGAGGGCATCGCCTGGAACCAGGCCTACGGCATTCAGGCCTGGCTCAAGGCCAGCTTCGGCGCGGAGTTCCACGACTTCGCCGGTTCGGTCGTCGTCCATGCCGTCGGCGGCTGGATCGGGCTCGCCGCGGTGCTGCTGCTCGGCGCCCGCCATGGCCGCTACCATAAGGACGGCCGCATCGCCGGCGCCCACCCGCCCTCCAGCATCCCGTTCCTGGCGCTCGGTGCCTGGATACTGACCGTCGGCTGGTTCGGCTTCAACGTCATGAGCGCGCAGACGTTGGACAAGGTGTCCGGCCTGGTGGCGATGAATTCGCTGATGGCGATGGTCGGCGGCACGCTGGCGGCGCTGATCGCAGGCAAGAACGACCCCGGCTTCGTCCATAACGGCCCGCTGGCGGGACTCGTCGCCATCTGCGCCGGTTCCGATCTCATGCATCCGCTCGGCGCGCTCGTCACCGGCGCCATCGCCGGCGGCCTCTTCGTCTGGATGTTCACACTGACGCAGAATCGCTGGAAGATCGACGACGTGCTCGGCGTCTGGCCCCTTCACGGCCTCTGCGGCGCATTCGGCGGCATCGCCGCCGGCATCTTCGGCGCCAAGGCGCTCGGCGGCATGGGCGGCGTGAGTTTCATATCGCAACTGATCGGCACAGGCATGGGCGTGGCCATCGCCTTCGGCGGCGGACTGGCCGTCTATGGAACGATCAAGAAGCTCGTCGGCATACGCCTCGACGCCGAAGAGGAATACAACGGCGCCGACTTGACCATCCACAACATAACGGCCTCGCCCGAGCGCGAGACGTTGTGGTGACTGTGATAGGAAACAATAAAGTCTGTCGGGCGAGAATAAAGTCTGTCGGGCCATGAAAAGACAAAGCCCGGTATTCCGGGCTTTGTTCGTTTAGCTAAGTCCGCCTTCGCAGGTTTTTGGCGGGCGACCCGCCGCCATCGCATCAGCGCGTCTTGAATGTCTTGTGACAGTCTTGGCAGGCGTTGTGGACGGCCTCATAGGCGGTAGCCGCCTGTGCCTTGTCCAGCTTCTCGGCAGCGGCGGCGAGCTTATCCGTGGCGTCGAAGAACGCTTGCTTGTCGGCGGCGAACTTTGCCGCGTCGCTCCACACGGCGTCTGTGGCATGGCTCGGCGGATATTGCGTGCCGGCTTTGAAATAGCCCCACGGGCCATCCCGAACCGCCATCAGTTGCCGCGACCACGCCTGGAATCGCTTGGCATCGTACTCGTCCGTGCGCAGCATCACGCCCATCGGTTCAAATGCCTTGAGGATTTCCTTGAATGCCGCCCGGCGATGGGCGACGGGCTGGCCGGGGCCGGTATCCGCAGGCTCTCCGCCGCAGGCGGAAAGGGCGAGAACCGAGACAAAAAGTATGCTGGTTAGCTTACGCATCGTGACGTTGCCAATCGTTGAAAGTACTTGTAAGAACCGTGCCCGGCGGCATCGAAGCGCGGCTGCCGGCGGTTGCCGTTCGGTCCACCCTATTGATGGGCCGCATCCGCGGAAGCGCCCATCGTTCGCGCCTGCCGTTCTCCGTAGGCGTCGAACAACAACATGCCGGCGATGGACGCAACCACCAAGCCGCCGAAAATCACGGCGAGCAGAATGGCCGTCTTCGCTTTGGCCTTGCTCTTGGCTTCGGCCTGGGAACTCGCATACGGTACCTTATTCATTCTTTACCGCCGTAAAGCGCCGACCGCCGGCCGGCCATTGGGCGCCAATCATGCCCCATCGCGGGCTGAAGACTTGTAATAGATTGTTGCAGTTCCCGGACCAAAATTTCATGGCAGTAGAAGCGTGGAATCCCTTCTAGGCCAGAGATATTTCGTCGAGATCCTGGCTCAGCCGCGCCAATTCGGCGTCGACTTCCTGCCCCCGTTGCGCAAGCAGCCTCAGCATGCGTTCGGCAATGTTGCGCCAATGCTCGCGGCCGGCGGCGAGGGCGGTTGCCAGCTCGGCGACATCGTCGGCGCGGTTCCAGGCGGCGTAGGCCGCCGCCAGCCTGGGAAACAGGGCCAGGCGCATGCCGTCGAAGTTGGCGAACCAGAAATGCAGCGAGCCGGTCGCCCCGCGCGCCAGCAGCGTCGGCAAGGTCGACAGGCAATCGGCGAGGTTGTCGCGCACCGCGCGCGCCAGGACCTCGGCGCGCTTGCTGCGGCAGGCGCAAAGCAGTTCTTCCCAGGCCGGACCCAACTGGCGGCCGGCGGCATGTTCGCCGAGCTCATGCAATACCAGGGTTTCGGCCTCGGCCTCGGTCATGCGCTCGACGGCGGCAGTGGCATCGGCGCCGAAGCCGTAGGCATCGAGCGCCAGTTGCAGCGCCCCGGCGTTGCGCTTGACGTCCCAGGCCTCGGCCCGTTCCCATAACCACTGCCGCAGGGCTTCGCGTCGCACGACGATTGTGTCGCCCTGCAGCGCCGCCGGGATCGTCGACATGTCGCGCGCATACTCGCGATCGCCGACCAGGACGCGCACGCCGTCGCGCGTCGCCTCGCTGTGAAGACGGCCGAGAAAGAAATGCGGCTTGCCGAAGCGGCCGATCCCCGCCCCATACAGCAATCCATGTCCGAGCAACTGCCGATTGATTTCGTCGGCGGCGAAAGGATCGCAGCGCACCTCGCCCAGGGGGAGCTCGGCGAACTCCTCGCCTTCGAGTTCTTCCCACAGGGCTTCCCGCGCCGTCAGCCAGGCGCCGACATCCGCATGCGGCGGCGGGGTGCCGAACGGAAGTCCCTGTTCCCATCGGTAGAACTCCCGCATTTCAAGCAGGTAGTTGCACATCGTCATCGAGCGCGCATGGCGCGCATCGCTGATGTGGCAGTTGCGCCGCACGGTCGTGACGAAGCTCTCCAGTTCGGCCAGGTCCTTGGTGCCAGTCATCCTTCAACTCCTCGGCGCCATCGCCTACCGGCGGCGATGGCCACGGTCATCGTGGTGCCCATAGCTGCCATGGTAATCGCGATAGCCCTAGGTTTGGGGGACGACGCATCCGGACAATGCCGACACCGCGCCCGACGACGGCGCTGCCGGCAGAAGCGGAGTCCCCGCCTTTACGCCGTCTTGACTTCCCGATCATTTGCCCTTTTACTCGCCTCTTTTGCGGACGTCCGCTGTCGGCGAGATCGTGCCGCCCGCAGCCCAACAACCCGCCGAACGAAAGCCATGCCGTGATGGAATCGCCGCTTGAACTCTTCCTGCACTACTGGTACGCCTGGGCCGTCGGCCTCCTGCTGGCGGGAATCGCCGTCGGCTTCGCCGTCAGGTTCGTGGTGCCGGCGCTGCGACTGGGCGTGGAACTGTCGCATGCCGTCGCCGCGCTGACGCGGATCAAGGCGGCCCGCGCGGACGGCGACGCTATCGCGCTCGACGCCATCGCCGCGACGGCGATGGCGAGCCCGCGCTTGGCGAACCTGTGGCAGGAATACGCCCAGACGCTGCATCCGCAGTTAGACGCCGGCGGCCAGGCAGGGCGCCGGCGCTGGCGCGCGACGACGCTGGCAGAGTCGTTCTTCACCGAGCAGGCGCTGGTCGATTCGCCGCTCAAGACCGAGTTCTACAAGCACCTGCCCGGCATCCTGACGGGGCTGGGGATCATCGGCACTTTCACCGGCCTCATCATCGGCCTGGTCCATTTCGACGTTTCGCTCGACCCCAACCAGGCACAGGCGCAGTTGCGCAACCTGATCAATTCCGTCGGCCATGCCTTCGTCGTCTCGGCGGCGGCGATCAGCCTGGCGATGCTGTTCACCTGGATCGAGAAATCCCTGCTGACGCTGCGCTACCGGCAAGTCGAGCAACTGCGGGAACTGATCGACGGCATGTTCGACGTCGGTGTCGATTTCGAATACCTCGAACGGCTCGTCGCGGCGGCCGAGAGTTCCGCGACGCAGGCGGTGCATATAAAGGATGCGCTGGCCGACCAGTTGCGCGAGATCCTGACCGAACTCACGGTGCGCCAGGTCGACGCCACGGCGCGCCACGGCGAGCAGCTCGCCGCCGACCTCGGACGGGTTATCGGCGAGCGCCTGGGACAGCCGATCGCCACCATCGCTGCCGCAGTCGACAGCGTCGCCGCGCGCCAGGAGGACGTGGTCGGCAGGATGATCGCCGAAGTACTGGCGGGTTTCTCCGCGCAGATGCGGAATCTGTTCGCCACGCAGATGCGCGACACCAGCGACCTGCTGCGGCAGACCAACGCGGCCGTCGCATCGACCGGCGAGCGCCAGCAGGACATGAACCGGCAGATGGGCGAGTTCGCGGCGCAGATGCGCGTTACGGTTGCGGAGGCGCAGGTGCGGTCGGGCGACATGCTGCAGCAGACGCTCGCCAGACTCGGCGACCAGGTCGCCGTCGCAGTGGCGCAATTGCAGGATCAGGCGCGCTCGGCCGCCGACGTCCAGCAGGAGCAGACCGAGCGCATCGCCCGCCAGGCCGGCGATGCCGTCGGCGGCATGGCGGGGCAGGTCGAGCGCCTGATCGCCCGTTCCATCGAGGCCAGCCATGCCGTGCAGGCGGCCGTGGACAAGCTCGCGGCGATGACCGGCGACGCCGTTGCCGGCATGCATGCCGGCGCCGACAAGCTGGCGACGGCCGCCACCGATTTCGCCGCGGCGGGGCAGGGCGTGGGCGCGACGCTGAACGCCGCGGCGACGGCGACGGAGACCATCAATTTCGCCGCGACCACGCTGTCGGCGGCGGCCGTCGCCACGCAGCACACGCTGGCGACGCACGCCCTGGCGCACGACAGTTTTGCCGCCCTGGTGGCCGACCTCAGGGCCACCGTCGAGACCGCCAAGCGCGACGCCGCGATGAGCGCCGAACTCATCGACCGGCTGCATGGCGCCGCGGCACAGTTGTCGGCGGCGCAGCGCAAGTCCGAGGACTATCTGCGCAGCGTCAATGACGTCCTCGTCCAGGCGCACCAGTCCTTCGCCGACAACGTCGAGCGCACGC
>DAIEEM010000025.1 GCA_027325905.1 Rhodocyclaceae bacterium | reverse complement strand
TGCCGGCCGCCCTCTGGCACCTGGTCTTCGCCGTCGGCGCGCTGCCGATGATCCTGCTGGCGATGGGCTATTTCGTCCCCGTGCTGACCCGAAGCCGCGATGCGCCGCGCCTGCTGGCGGTCGCTCCGTTGGCCGCGCTGGCCGCCGGCATCGGCATCGTCGGCTTCTTTGTCCACGGCACGCCGGCCTTGCGCCTCGACGCACCCTGGCTGGCCCTGCTCGCCGTCGGCGGCTTCGCCGCCTGGGTCGCCACGCGCTGGCGCGCCTGCATGGGCCACCCCAATCCCTGCCTGGGCTGGTACGCCGCCGCGCTCGGCTTGCTAGCGCTGGGGCTGCTCGCCGTCGCCGTGTCGCCCTACTGGCCGCAACAGACGCGTGCCCTGCGCCTGTTCCATCTGCACGTCAACACCCTGGGCTTCATCGGCCTCACTGCCCTGGGGACGCTGCAAGTGCTGTTGCCGACGGTCGCCGGTCGGCCCGACGCCGACGCCGCCATCCGCCTGGCGCGCGACCTCAAATGGAGCGCCGGCGGTGCGCTCGGTATAGCCCTCGGCGCTGCCCTGTCGCCGCCGCTGGCGCTCGCCGCGGCCGCCGTCTATGCCTGGCCGCTGCTGCGGCTTGCGCTGCACGCCTGGCGCACCTGGCGCCACGAAATCGTCGCCGCCGGCAGCACCCTGCCGCTGCTCGCGGCGGCGTTGGCCGGACTCGTCCTCGCGCTCGGCCACGGCGCCGCCCATGCCAATGGCATTGCTGCCGGCACGGACGACATCCCGTTCTTCGTCATCGCCTTCCTGCTGCCGCTGGTCAGCGGCGCCGCCGGCCACCTGCTGCCGGTGTGGCTGCACCCCGGCCCGCAGGACGACTGGCATCGCGCCAGCCGCCGCCGTCTCGCCCATGGCGCGCGCCTGCGCAGCGTCCTGCTGCTCGCCGGCGGCCTGCTGGCGGCCGCGGCGCAGGCGGCGGGCTATGGCCTCGGCGTGGTTTGCGCGCTGTGGCTCGTGCTGAGCCTGGCCATCGTCGCGGTCAGCCGGCCGGCTCGCTGAGCCACAGGCACTTGCCCTTGCTTTCCTTGGCGATTTCCTTGAGCACGCGCTCGTGCTCGGCGAGTTCGGCGTCGCCGGCGCGCAGCACGCGCAAGGGCGCGCGCTTGCCGGCCGGCAACGCTACGGCCGCGGCGGCGGGCGCGTCGAGATCCATCATCAAGCTCTCCTGGCCGCGCGTCATGGCCAGGTAGACCTCGGCGAGCAGCTCGGCGTCGAGCAGGGCGCCGTGCAACTGGCGACCGGAATTGTCGATGCCGAAGTCCTTGCACAGCGCGTCGAGGGAGTTGCGCTTGCCCGGCCGCATTTCGCGCGCCATCTTCAGCGTGTCGGTAACGCCGGCGCAGACCTCCTTGACCTTCCCCAGCCCGAGCAGTGCAAGCTCGGCGTCGAGGAAACCGACGTCGAAGGGGGCGTTGTGGATCACCAGTTCGGCGTCGCGGACGAAGGCGATGAACTCCGCCGCGATGGCGGCGAACACCGGCTCGCCGACGACGCGCTCGTTGGTGATGCCATGCACCTGCATGGCGCCGACGTCGATGTCGCGCTCGGGATTGATGTAGGTGTGGAAGCGCCGCTCGGTCAATTGGCGGCCAACCAGTTCGACGCAGCCGATCTCGATGACGCGGTGGCCCTGCGCCGGGTCGAGTCCCGTGGTTTCGGTATCCAGCACGATGCGTCGCGTCATCTCATTTGCCCCTTCTCGCCTGTGCCACGCCGCGCTGCGCCAGCGCGTCGCAACGCTCGTTCTCCGGATGGCCGGCATGCCCTTTTACCCAGAACCATTCGAGTTCGTGCTGCGCCGCCAGCGCGTCGAGCGCGCGCCAGAGATCCTCGTTCTTCACCGGATCCTTGCCGGCGGTCTTCCAGCCGCGCCGCTTCCAGCCGTGTATCCATTCGGTGATGCCCTTCATCACGTACTGCGAGTCGGTATGCACGCGCGCCGCCACCGGGCGCTTCATGGCGCGCAGCGCCTCGATCACCGCGGTCATTTCCATGCGGTTGTTGGTCGTCTCCGGCTCGCCGCCGAAGATCTCCTTTTCCTTGCCGTTGGCCCTCAAAATCGCGCCCCAGCCGCCCGGGCCGGGATTGCCGCTGCAGGCGCCGTCGGTGTAGATGTCGACGACGTCGCCGTCTTCGCCGTGCGGCACCGTCATTGCTGCGGCGTCCGTTGCGTATCGAGACGCTGCGCCACCGGCAGCGGCGCCTTGGCGCGCGCCATGCGGTCGCGCCACTTCGGCATGATGACGCGCATGCCGGGCACGCGCTTGACGGCCTGGATCACGTACACCGCGCCGGCGATCGGCCACCAGCGGTCGCCGGCGAGGTCGAGGAACTGGAAGCGGCGCAGCCATTTCTCCTGCGTCACCGCCGGCGCGTAGCAACCGAAAGCCCCGGCGCGCGGCTCCAGGCCCAGCAACGCGAACCAGTCCTTGAGCCGCGGCACGCTGATGTAGTGGCCGCGCCAGGGCGGCAGCTCCTTGCGCCGCGAGAGCCGCCGGTTGGCGCCCCACAGGCTGAAAGGATTGAAACCGGCGACGACGACGCTGCCTTCGGGCACCAGCACGCGCTCGACTTCGCGCAGCACCTGGTGCGGGTTGGCGTCGAACTCCAGCACGTGCGGCAGCGCGATCAGGTCGACGCTGTTGGCGGCGAAGGGCAGATAATGCAAATCGGACTTCACTTCCGCGCTGCCGGCGCGGTCGTCGCAGCGCAGGCGAAACGGCATGCGGTTGGCGCGCAGGTAGTCGAGTCCCGGCAGGCCGAGCTGGAGCGCGTTGAAGCCGAAGATGTCGGCGACGAGCTGGTCGTACTTGCCGCGTTCCCAGTCCAGCACGTAGCGGCCCTGCGGGGTTTCCAGCCAGTCCGAGAATCCTTGAATCGACATTGGAATGAAGTGATGAACTCTCTAGAAATCGTTGCGCTGCCCGCCTTCGCGGACAACTATATCTGGGCCTTGCACTCGCCCGGCGACGCGGTCGCCGCGGTCGACCCGGGCGACGCCGCGCCGGTGCTCGACTATCTCGCCGCCACCGGCACGCGGCTCGCCGCCATCCTCGTCACCCACCACCACGCCGATCATTGCGGCGGCGTCGACGCTCTCGTCGCCCGCCATCCGGCGCCCGTCTACGGTCCGGCGCTCGAGGCCATCGACGGCGTCGACCGGCCGCTCGCGGACGGCGACCGCGTCGCGCCCACCGGGCTGGGCATCGAGTTCGAGGTGCTGGCGGTTCCCGGTCACACGCGCGGACACATCGCCTATTATCGCCGAGGGATGCTGTTCTGTGGCGACACCTTGTTCGGCGCCGGCTGCGGCCGCCTGTTCGAGGGCA
>DAIEEM010000019.1 GCA_027325905.1 Rhodocyclaceae bacterium | reverse complement strand
CGCCGGCCGCGGCGGCGCTCCGCGGCGGACCGGCTGCGCCGGCGGGTTCTGCCCTCTTGTCGGCGCGGCTGCTGGGCGAGAAGATCGTCGCCATCGGCGCCTCGACCGGCGGCACCGAGGCGATCAAGGACGTCCTCACCGCGCTGCCGGAGGACGTGCCGGGCATTGTCATGGCGCAGCACATGCCCGAATCCTTCACCGGCTCCTTCGCGCGCCGGCTCGACAGCCTCTGCCGCATCGCCGTGATCGAGTCGCAGGGCGGCGAACGCATCGAGCCGGGCCATGCCTACCTGGCGCCCGGTCATTCGCACCTGCTGGTCAAGCGCGTCGGCAGCTATTACGTCACCGAGTTGTCGAAGGCCGAACCGGTCAACCGCCATCGGCCGTCGGTCGACGCGCTGTTCCGTTCCGTGGCCGAACAGGTCCGGCAAAACGCCATCGGCGTCATCCTTACCGGCATGGGCAAGGACGGCGCCCAGGGCATGCTGGAAATGCGCAAGGCGGGCGCCTGGAACATCGGCCAGGACGGCGCCAGTTGCGTCGTCTACGGCATGCCGCGCGAAGCCGCCAACATCGGGGCGATAGATGAGGTGGCGGCTCTGCCGGAGGTCGCGGCGCGCATCCTGGCCAAACTTCGGCAGTGGGACCGGCCGGTCCGCTAGGCTATACTCTGTCCCGACGTCAGGACAAAACGAGGGACTCTTCCATGGATACCAATGTCTCATCGGCGGACGGCCGCAGCGTGATCCGTCTTGCCGGTCGCTTCGACTTCAACGCCCACCGCGAGTTTCGCGAAGCCGTAGACCAGGTCTTGAAGAGCGACGGTCTGCGCGAGATCCAGGTCGATTTCGGC
This sequence comes from Rhodocyclaceae bacterium, assembly GCA_027325905.1. Classification (GTDB taxonomy): domain Bacteria; phylum Pseudomonadota; class Gammaproteobacteria; order Burkholderiales; family Rhodocyclaceae; genus Nitricoxidireducens. The sequence continues at coordinate 12,467 of DAIEEM010000019.1, read as the reverse complement.
GCCGTCGATTACCTCGACAGCTCCGCGCTCGGCATGCTGCTGATGCTGCGCGACAAGGCCCGCAGCGCCGGCAAGGACGTGTCGCTGGCCAACTGCCGCGGCGCCGTGAAGCAAGTCATCGAAATCGCCAACTTCGGCAAGTTGTTCGCCATTAGCTGATTCGGGCGGATCGCTTCGGCCATGAAGATTCTCCTGGTCGAGGACAACCCGCACGACCTCTATTTCGCCCGGCGCGAGCTGACGCAACTGGGCCATGCCGTGGTCGGCGTCGACGACGGCGTCGCGGCGCTGGCGGCCTACGAGCGCGAGCGGCCGGACGTCGTCGTCACCGACATCTACCTGCCGGGCATGGACGGTTTCGCGTTGACGCGCGAAGTGCAGCGGCGCGCCGGGCAGCGCTGGCAGCCGGTGCTGTTCCTCACCGGCCACCGCGACGACGCCTTGCAGGTCCAGGCGCTGCGCGTCGGCGCCGACGGCTATATCGTCAAGCCGGTCTCGGCCGAGATGCTCGACGCCCGGCTCAAGGTCATCGAACGCCTGCTGTTGGTGCAGCGCCGGGCGCAGGACCGCGGCGACGAACTGGCGAAGTACTACGCCGCGGCGGCGGAGGAACGGCACATCGCCGCGCACCTGCTGCGGCGCCTCGTCAATGCCGACAAACTCGACGATCCCGCCATCAGCCACTGGATTTCCACCGCCGCGATCTTCGGCGGCGATCTGCTCGCCGCCGCGCGCACGCCGGGCCGCGCGCTGCACGTGCTGCTGGCCGACGGCCCCGGCCACGGCCTGGCCGCCGCCATCAACGTGCTGCCCATCATCGCGCCGTTCTACCGCATGACGGAAAAGGGTTTCGGCATCGACGCCATCGTGCGCGAGATGAACGCCAAGGTCAGGCAGTTCCTGCCCGAGGGCCGTTTCGTCGCCGCCACCGTGGCGGCGATCGACTTTCGCGAAGCCTACGTGCGGATCTGGAACGGCGGCAATCCGACGCCGCTGCTGCTGTCGGCGGCGGGCGCCGCCGAGCCGGCCTGCGCCCTGCGCCACCTGCCGCTGGGCGTGCTCGACGACGGCGAGTTCGAGGCGACGACCGAGACGCACGCCTTCGGCGCCGATCGGCAACTGGCCATCTATTCCGACGGCCTGATCGAGGCCGAGAATGTCGCCGGCGAACCTTTCGGCGCAGCGCGGCTGGCGGCGGTCTTCGCCGCCGTGGCGCCCGCAGCGCGGCTGGCGGGAATCGTCGCCGCGATTGCCGGGCATCGCGGCGACGCGGCGGCGGTGGACGACGCTGCGCTGCTGCTGGTGCGCGGCGAACCCGCGAACGCCGCGGTCGACCAGCCGCAAACGGCGGTGCCGCCGGCGGCACCGCCCGAGCAGGGGCGCTGGAGCTTCAGTTTGCGTTTGAGCGCGCGGGAACTGCGCCGGCTCGACGTGGTGCCGCTGCTGCTCGGGCTAGTGAGCCAGTTCGAAGGCGCGCGCGACCGCTCCGGCGAGCTTTTCGTGATCCTGTCGGAACTTTTCAACAATTCCCTCGACCACGGCCTGCTGCGGCTCGATTCGCGCCAGAAGCTCGACGCCGAGGGCATGGAACGCTTCCTGCACGAGCGCGAAGCCCGCTTGGCGGTTCTCGGCGACGGCGACATAGAGCTGGAAATGGAGCAGTTCGAGCATGCGGGCGGCACGTGGCTGCGCATTGTCTGCCGCGATACCGGCGCGGGCTTCGATCATGCCGCACGGGGCGGCGCCGCTGCCGACAGCGATCTGCCGTTCGGCCGCGGCTTGGCGATGGTGCGCGCGATGTCGTCCAGTTTCGAGTTCAACGACATCGGCAATGTTGCGACCGTCATTCTGGCCCTGACGCCGAACAGCGCTGGCGGCAATCCGGAAATTTGAGGGTTTCGGCGACGGCGTTGCGGGCCTTGTCTTTGCGGCGCCAAACACTTAAAGTTGCCGCTTGCAAGCAAGCCCTGATCGGCGCTGCCAGAGCGGAAAACGCCGGATCTCAAGCCGATCGGTCTGTTGCCCAGGTGGTATCTCGAAGTTGCGGGTTACGGGAGGGGAAATCTTATGTCGTCATCCAAGGTCATGACCCATGCGCGGATCGCGCATGGCTTCGCCGGGCTGGTTGTGGCCGGCGCCGGCATCGGCGGCGTCTATCTGGCCGGTGCCACGCCGAGCCTGGGCGTCGTGGCCTTTTACCTCGCCGTCGGTCTCGCCGTCGCCGTGATCCCGGCGCTGGTGGTTGCCAATTCCCTGGCCGTGCCCCTGGAGCAACTGCGCCAGACCATCGCCGCGACGCGCAACGACGGCGATCTTTCGCGGCGCGCGCTGTTGCCGCCCGGCAGTGGCGTCGCGGCGACGGCGCTGGCCTACAACGAGTTGATCGCCAGCTTCCAGGGCATCGCCACGCGCATCGTATTCACGGCGCAGCAAGTGGCCGAGGCGGCCGACAAGCTGATCGTCGAGGCGAAGGATACGGTGGAGAGTTCCGAAAGCCAGAACGTTGCCGCCGAGGGCGCCGCCGAGTCCGTCGCCGAACTTTCCGGCGGGATCGCAGCCGTCGCCGAAAATGCCGAGGGAACGGCGCTTATCGCCCAGGCGGCGCGCGAGCATTCGTCGCGCGGCGCCGAGATCGTAGGCGCCGCGTCGGCGGAGATCGAGCGCATCGCGCATTCGGTGGAGCAGTCGGCCCAGGTGATCGCAGCCCTGGGTGAGCGTTCCGAGGCGATTTCGGGCATCGTCAAGACCATTCACGACATTGCCGACCAGACCAACCTGTTGGCGCTGAACGCCGCCATCGAGGCGGCGCGCGCCGGCGAGCAGGGGCGCGGCTTCGCCGTCGTCGCCGACGAGGTCAGGAAGCTGGCCGAGCGCACCACGGCGGCGACCGCCGAAATCGGCACCATGATCGCGGCGATCCAGGGCGAGACCCAGAGCGCGATCGCCACCATTCAGGAAGGTTCGAGCCAAGCGAAGAATGGCGCCGAGTTGGCGCGCCAGGCCGCCGATGCCCTGGCGCAGATCAACCACGGCGCCCAGGAAACCATGGAAAAGGTCGATGTCATCGCCCGCGCCATGGCCGAGCAGAACGACAAGGCCAGGAGCATCGCCGAACACGTGACCAGCATCATGGGAATCGGCCGAGCGCAACAGCGAAGGCGCGCGCAGTACGCTGGCGGAGGCGAACCAGCTCGACTACCTGGCCACCAACCTCGAGGAAATCGGCACGGTGTTCAAGCTCGGGCAGGCGGGCGAGGATGCGCGCAAGGTGCACCAGTTGATGCCGCAGGTCGTGCAGGAGGCCGCCCGCAAAGTGACGGCGGCGCTCGAAGCCGCGGTCGACGGCGGCACGATCAAGCTCGACGACCTCTTCGACCGCAACTACGCGCCGATTCCCGATTCCAAGCCGCCAAAATTTCACACGCGCTTCGACAGCTTGTGCGACCGGCTGCTGCCGCCGATCCAGGAGCCGCTGCTCACGCAGCACAAGGAAATCACCTACGCCATCGGCTGCGACACCGGCGGCTATGTGCCTACGCATAACAGCCGCTACTGCCAGCCGCTGACCGGCGACGAAAAGAAGGATTTCGTCGGCAACCGTACCAAGCGCGTCTTTTCCGATCCGGTCGGCAAACGCTGCGGCGCCCACGAGATTCCCTTCCTGCTGCAAACCTATCGGCGCGACACCGGCGAGATCATGCACGACATTTCCGCGCCGATTTACGTCAAGGGCCGCCACTGGGGCGGTTTCCGCATCGGCTACCGTACGGAATGAGGCGCCGGCGCTGGACGCAGGCAGAAATAGTCGGCCAGAAATGGCGTAACATTCCAGCCTCTTGAAGGCGCGGAAGACCTCGCGAAAGGTTCGGATATGTCCGATTTGCTGAAGAACATTGATGCGCGTACCCGCTTGGCGGGAACGAACAAGCTGGAAATCCTTTTATTTTCGCTCGGCGTGGACAGCCGCACCGCGCGCCGCGAAACTTTCGGTATCAACGTGTTCAAGGTGCGCGAGGTGATGCGTACGCCGCCGATCACGGCCGCGCCCGACATGCCGTCGTCGGTCAAGGGCATGGTGAGCCTGCGCGGCATCCTGGTGCCGGTGGTCGATCTTGCCGAATACGTCGGCATGCAGCCGGAGTCGCCGCGCGACATCATGATCGTCACCGAATACAACGGCCATACCCAGGGCTTCCTGGTCGAGGCCGTCGATACCATCCTGCGCCTCGACTGGTCGCAAATGCGCGTACCGCCCGAAATGCTGACGGCCAACCTCGGCGGCCTGGTCACGGCCGTCACCGAACTCGCCGACAACCGCCTGGTCATGATGCTCGACGTCGAGCGCGTGCTGGCGGAAACCGCCAAGCAGGACGACGAGTACAAGTTTACGTCCATCAAGCCGATCAACCGCGACGACCTGACCGTCCTTTATGCCGACGATTCCTCGGTGGCGCGCAACCAGATCGAACGCACCCTCGACGTCCTCGGCATTAAGGGCATCGCCGCCGTCAATGGCCGCGTGGCCTGGGACGAACTGCAAAAGTTGGCCGCCTATGCGGAATCGGCGGGGCGCAAGGTGACCGACCTCGTGCAGCTCATCCTCACCGACGTCGAGATGCCGGAAATGGACGGCTATATCCTGACCAAGAACGTCAAGTCCGACATGCGCTTCGCCGGCATTCCGGTGATCATGCATTCGTCCCTGTCGTCCATGTCCAACATGCAGCTCGGCAAGTCGGTGGGCGTGGACGAATACGTGCCCAAGTTCGAGCCGCAGCGTCTGGCCGAAACGCTGACCCGGCTCATCCTTCGCCCGGGCGAAGTCGCCGCAGCCCACTGACCGTCGAGGAACCGTTCCATGAACGCCCCCCAGTCGCTATACGCCAATTCTCCCGCCGCATCGGCCTCGCTGCTCGACAGCGTCGATGCGCGCACCAAGCTCGCCGGCTCCAACCGCATGGAGATCCTGCTGTTCTCTCTCGGCACCCACGAGACTTTCGGCATCAACGTATTCAAGGTGCGCGAGGTCAGCAAGACGCCGACGATCACCAAGGCGCCGCACATGCCGGACGGCGTCGAAGGGCTGATCAGCCTGCGCGGCAACGTCATTCCCTGCGTCTCGCTGTCGAAGGTGATGGCTCTGGCCGACGCGCCGCCCGAACTCGGCGGCTCGATGATGGTGACCGAATACAGCAAGCGCACGCTGGGCTTCCTGGTGCACGGCGTCGACCGCATCATCCGCGTCGAATGGGACCGCGTGCGGGCGCCCGAGTCCGTGACCAGCGGTTCGCACGCCTACATCACCGCCATCACCGAACTGGCGGACGGCAAGCTCGTCTCCATCGTCGACGTCGAACAGATCATGGCCAACACCTTTGGCGAGGCCGTCATCGGCCAGATCGAGCGCGTCGACGCGGCGGACGACCACAACGTCTTCTTCGTGGACGATTCGGGCGTTGCGCGCAAGAAGATCGCCGAGGTGCTCGACAAGCTCGGCGTCAAGCACAAGCACGCCTTGAACGGGCTCGAAGCCTGGACGCGGCTGTCCGGCATGGCGGCCCACAGCCAGCAGTCCGGCCACGACTTGCGCGACGAAGTGAGCCTGATCCTGGTCGATGCCGAGATGCCGGAAATGGACGGCTACGTGCTGACGAAGAACATCAAGTCGGATGCCCGCTTCGAAGGCATTCCCGTCGTCATGCACTCGTCGTTGTCGTCGGAGGCGAACCGTTCGATGGGCAAGAGCGTCGGCGTCGATGCCTACGTCGCCAAGTTCGACGCGGATGCGCTGGCCGAGACCCTGCGCCCGTTGTTGATGAAGTCCCACAGAGATTGATTCGGAGCACTACATGGCCGTTGATCCCAGCAAGATCAGATTCCTTGTCGTCGATGACTTTTCGACCATGCGCCGCATTGTCCGCAACCTGCTCAAGGAGCTGGGATTCGTCAACGTCGAGGAAGCGGAAGACGGCGCCGTCGCCCTGCAGCGGCTGAAATCCGCCGGCGGCATCGATTTCGTCGTCACCGACTGGAACATGCCCAACATGGACGGCCTGACGCTGCTGCAAAGCGTGCGCGCCGATCCGGCGCTCAAGCACCTGCCGGTGCTGATGATCACGGCCGAAGCCAAGAAGGAAAACATCATCGCCGCCGCCCAGGCCGGCGCTTCTGGCTACATCGTCAAGCCGTTCACGGCGGCGACGCTGAACGAGAAGATGGTCAAGATATTCGAGAAGATGGGCATGTGAGCCCTGCCGACAGGAACGACAACCAAAATGGCTAAACCCATAAATTTCGACGAGTCGGGCGATTCCGAAGACCTCCAGTCGCTGTTCGACAGCATCGCGGCGAGCAAGCCGCCGGCGCCGGCGGCTGCGCCGCAAGCCAATGCCTCGGGCGATTCCGACGAGCTGCAGGAGTTGTTCGATTCCGTCGTCGAACAAGTGGCGGAGCCGCCCAAGGCGGTCGCGGCATCGTCCATGGCTGAGGACGCGTCGCCCCAGGACGTCGCCTTCAACCGCATCGGCCACATGGCGCGGCAACTGCACGATTCGCTGCGCGAACTCGGCTACGACAGGATGCTCGAGGATACGGCGAAGACGATTCCCGATGCGCGCCAGCGCCTGACTTACATCGCGCAGATGACCGAGCAGGCGGCGAGCCGCGTCCTCAATGCCACCGACATCGCCAAGCCGCTGCAGGACGGGCTTCTGGCGAATTCGGAAGCGCTGGCGGCGCGTTGGGACAGGATGTTCTCCAATCAGTTGTCGGTCGACGAATTCAAGGCGCTGGCCGCCGATTCGCGCGCTTATTTCCAGCAGGCGCCCGCCAAGATCAAGGCCACCGGCGACCAGTTGACCGAAATCATGATGGCGCAGGACTTTCAGGACTTGACCGGCCAGGTCATCAAGAAAGTCGTCGAGATGGTGCAGGGGCTCGAAGGCCAGTTGCTGAAGGTGCTGATCGAGGTGATGCCCGAGGAACGCAAGGCCGCTGCGCCGGAAGGCCTGATGAACGGCCCCGTGGTCAGCGCCGATGGGCGTACCGACGTGGTGACGACGCAGGCGCAGGTCGATGACCTGCTCGAGAGCCTCGGATTTTAGGCCGCTAGCGGGCGCAGGTTAAGGGAAGAAGGACAAAGGAGAAGGCGATGAGCGACTTTCAGGGCATGGAAGACCTGCTGCAGGATTTCCTGGTGGAGGCCACCGATCTCCTTTCGGGCGTCGATAACATGCTTATCGATCTCGAGCGCAGTCCGGAAGACCGCAAGCTGCTCAACGACATCTTTCGCGGCTTCCATACCATCAAGGGCGGCGCCGGCTTCCTCAATGCCACCGAACTGGTGACGCTGTGCCACCTGACGGAGAGTCTGTTCGACAGGCTGCGCAACGGCGAGCTGGCGATCACCAAGGAGGTTATGGACAGCATCCTCGCCGCGACGGGAACCGTGCGCGACATGTTCGGCCATCTGGAGCGCGGCGTGCAACCGGCGGCGGCGGATCCGGCCCTGATCGCCAATCTCAAGGCGGCAATTGCCGGCCAACTGGCGGCGCCGTCGCCGACCGCCGTCGCCGCCGCCGTCGCGGCACCCGCGGCGCCGGCGGCCGCCGGTATGCCGGCCGCCGGACCCAATTGGGACAATCTGTTCAATGCCGTGACCGGCGCTGTGCCTGCCGCCGAAGCCGCTGCCGCACCGGCTCCAGCGGCAGCCATGCATACCAACGTCGCCGGCAAGTCTCCCGACGAAATCATCAAGCAGGCGGTGGGCCGCCGCACCACCGACAAGCCGGGCTATCAGGGACCGGCGGCGGGCCGTCGTCCCGACGAAAAGACGCGCGACAACTCGATCCGCGTCGACACCTCGCGCCTCGACCAGGTGCTCAACCTCTCGGGCGAAATCGGCCTGACCAAGAACCGCCTGACCTCGCTGCGCAGCGACATCCTCAACGGCCGTTCCGATACCGACACCCTGCATGCGCTCGACCAGGCCGTGAGCCAGCTCGACCTGCTGGTTTCCGACCTGCAGAACGCGGTGATGAAGACGCGCATGCAGCCGATCGGCCGGCTGTTCCAGAAATATCCGCGCATTGCCCGCGACCTCGCCCGCAGTCTCGGCAAGGACGTCGAGTTGGTACTGGTCGGCGAAGAGACCGAAATCGACAAGACCATGATCGAGGACCTGTCGGACCCGATCATTCACCTGATCCGCAACGCCGTCGACCACGGCGTCGAGACCATCGAAGACCGCCGCCTCGCCGGCAAGCCGGAAAAGGCGCCGGTGCGGCTCGAGGCGCGCCAGGAAGGCGATCATATCGTGCTGATCATCGCCGACGACGGTCGCGGCATGAACGCGGAGAGGCTGCGCGCCAAGGCGCTGGAGAAAGGTATCATCACCGATGAAGAAGCCAACTCCATGGACGAGCGGCAGAGCTTCAACCTGATCTTCCTGCCCGGCTTCTCGACCAAGGATGTCGCTTCCGACGTTTCGGGCCGCGGCGTTGGCATGGATGTGGTCCGCACCAACATCCAGAAGCTCAACGGTTCGATCGAGATCAAGTCGTCGCCGGGCAAGGGCTCGACCTTCGTCATCTCCCTGCCGCTGACGTTGGCCATCCTGCCGGTGCTGCTGGTGCAGCTCGGGCACCAGCCGTTTGCCGTGCCGCTGTCGATGGTGCGGGAAATACTGCCGATCGACGTCGCGCAGGTGCAGGAGGTCGGCGGTCGCGCGACGATGGTGGTGCGCGGCGAGATCATGCCGATTTATCCGCTCCATTACCTGCTTGGCTGGGCGCCGGAGCAGGTGGCGGAATACGGCGTGTTGATGCAGACGGCGGAGCACACCTTCATCCTCGCCATCGACGGTTTCATGGGGCGCGAGGACGCGGTGATCAAGTCGCTCGAGGATTTTCGGCCCAAGGGCGTGGCCGGCGTCACCACGCTTTCCAACGGCCAGATCGTCCTCATTCTCGACATGAAGGAACTGATGCTGGGCCTCGGCGACGGCCGCGGCGTGCCGCGTTCGGCCTTCGTCGTTCGGGACGCGCTCGCAGCCTGATTTTCGGGTCCTCAAATAAGGGCTGAATACCGGCCCTGTTTTCCCGCTTTCCCCTCCATGCCGGCGGCAATAATTGCCGGCATGGAGGGGCATGCCCTTGGCTGAAGACAGCGACCTCGAACGAACAGAATCAGCGTCAAGCCGACGCGTTGAAAAGGCACGCGAAGAAGGCAACGTTCCGCAATCGCGCGAGCTGATGGCTTTCCTCGTCATGGCTGCGGGTGTTACCGGCATGTGGACTCTCGGTTCCTGGCTGTCGCACGGCGCCAGCGGCATCATGCGGCGCGGCTTGAGTTTCGGCCGCGACGCCGCCTTCGACACCAGCGCCATGAACAACACCTTCGTCACCCTGTCGTGGGAAGGCTTGACGCTGGCGGCGCCGATTTTCCTGTTGACGGTATCGGCGATATTGCTGACCCCTTTCCTCATGGGCGGCTGGGTATTTTCGCCGGATGCCCTGACGCTCAACTTCGAGCGCATGAACCCCCTGGAGGGCGTCAAGCGCATGTTCTCGATGCACAGCGTCGGCGAACTCGTCAAGGCGGTTCTCAAGTCGGTGTTGATCGGCGGCGTCGTCTGGTGGGTGGTGCGCCACGAGCAGGACCACCTGTTCGCGCTGATTTCGCAGCCGGTCGACGCGGCAATCCATGCCACGGCCAACATGCTGCTGTTCGCCGCGCTCGGCCTCATCGTCGGCCTCGCCCTCATTGCCGCCATCGACGTGCCTTTCCAGCTTTGGCAGTACTACGCGAAGCTGCGCATGACCAAGGAAGAGGTCAGGCAGGAATACAAGGAAATGGAAGGCGACCCGCAAATGAAGTCGCGCATTCGCAGCCAGCAGCGCGAGATGGCGCGCAAGCGCATGATGTCCGAGGTGCCCAAGGCCGACGTCGTCGTCACCAACCCGAGCCATTTCGCCGTCGCCCTCAAATACGACGCCGGCAACATGGGCGCGCCGCAGGTCGTCGCCAAGGGCATGAACGTCATCGCCCAGAAGATCCGCGAACTGGCTGCCGAGCATGCCGTGCCGGTGATCGAGGCGCCGCCGCTGGCGCGCGCGCTCTATCGCCACGCCGACATCGGCGAACAGATTCCGGCCGCGCTTTACACCGCGGTCGCCGAAATCATGGCCTACGTCTACCAGCTCAACCAGTTCATGACCAGCGGCGGCAAGCTGCTGCCGCCGCAACCGCCCGCCGCCATCGCCGTGCCGGACGGTCTGGATCCCGGAGTGCCGGACTGATGGCGCAAGCGATCACCATCGAGACCTTCTTCTCGCGCACCAACCTGCGCCAACTGGCGGCGCCGGTACTGATCGTCCTCATCCTGTCGATGATGGTGCTGCCGCTGCCGCCGTTCGCGCTCGACGTCTTCTTCACCTTCAACATCGCGCTGTCGGTGATGGTGATGCTGGTGGCGATGTACACGCTGAAGCCGCTCGACTTCTCGGTCTTCCCCACCGTGCTGCTGGTGACGACGCTGCTGCGGCTGTCGCTCAACGTCGCCTCGACGCGCGTGGTGCTGCTGCAAGGCCACACCGGGCCCGCCGCCGCCGGCAAGGTCATCGAGGCTTTCGGCCATTTCCTGGTCGGCGGCAACTATGCGGTGGGCATCGTGGTGTTCGTCATCCTGACGGTGATCAACTTCGTCGTCATCACCAAGGGTGCCGGCCGCATCGCCGAAGTCGGCGCGCGCTTTACCCTGGATGCCATGCCCGGCAAGCAGATGGCCATCGACGCCGACCTCAACGCCGGCCTCATCGGCGAGGACGAGGCGCGCAAGCGGCGCTCCAACATCGCCCAGGAAGCCGACTTCTACGGCTCGATGGACGGTGCCTCGAAGTTCGTGCGCGGCGATGCCGTCGCCGGCATCCTGATCCTGCTGATCAACGTCATCGGCGGCCTCATCGTCGGCGTCCTCCAGCACGACATGGAAATCGGCGAAGCGGCCAGGAACTACACGCTGCTGACCATCGGCGACGGCTTGGTGGCCCAGATCCCGGCGCTGATCATCTCCACGGCAGCCGGCCTCGTGGTGACGCGCGTCGGTGACGACGACAGGGACATCGGCCAGCAGTTCGTCGGCCAGGTCTTCGGCAACCCGATGGTATTGGTGCTGACGGCGGGCATCCTCGGCACCCTCGGCCTGATCCCCGGCATGCCGAATTTCGTCTTCCTGCTGCTGGCGTCGGGCATCGGCGCCCTGGCCTGGTGGAAGTTGAAAGCCCAGCAGGCGACGGCGACCGCGGCGGCGGCCCCGGCGCCGGCGGCGGGGCCGCAGGAGTCCCAGGAGGCGAGCTGGTCCGACGTCGCCCCGGTCGACGTGCTCGGACTCGAAGTCGGCTATCGCCTGATCCCGCTCGTCGACAAGGGCCAGGACGGCGACCTGCTGAAGCGTATCCGCGGCCTGCGCAAGAAGTTTGCGCAGGAAGTCGGTTTCCTCTCGGCGCCCGTGCATATCCGCGACAACCTGGAACTCAAGCCCAACGCCTATCGCATCACCCTCAAGGGCGTCGAAGTGGGAACTGGCGAGGCTTATCCCGGCATGTTCCTGGCGATCAACCCCGGCCGCGTCTCCGGGCCGTTGCCGGGCAACGTTACGAAGGATCCGGCCTTCGGCCTGCCGGCCGTCTGGATCGAGGCACATATGCGCGACCAGGCCCACGTCCTCGGCTATACCGTGGTCGATGCCGGCACCGTGGTGGCGACGCACCTCAATCACGTCATCCTTTCGCACGCCGCCGAACTGCTCGGGCGCCAGGAAACCCAGGCCCTGCTCGACCACATCGCCAAGGACGCGCCCAAGCTCATCGAAGACTTGGTGCCCAAGCAGCTGCCGCTCGCCACGGTGCAGCGCGTGCTGCAGAACATGCTCGAAGAGGGCGTCAACATCCGCGACATGCGCAGCGTTATCGAAACGCTGGCCGAGAATGCGACGCGTACCCAGGACCCGGTGGAACTCACCGCCCAGGTGCGCATCGCGCTGGGCCGCGCCATCGTCCAACAGCTCTATCCGGGCACGGCGGAAATGCAGGTGATGGCGCTGGAGCCGGGACTGGAACGCATCTTGACCCAGGCGGTGCAGGGCGGCGCCGGTACTGCGGAAGCCTCCGGCATCGAGCCGGGACTTGCCGACACGCTGTTGCGCGAAACCGTTGCCGCCGCCCAGCGGCAGGAGGAAGTCGGCTTGCCGGCGGTGCTGCTGGTACCGGGCAACCTGCGCTGGGTGCTGTCGCGCTTCCTGCGCCGGGCGTGGCCGAACCTCAAGGTGCTGGCCAACGCCGAAATTCCCGAATCCCGAACGCTCAAGGTGAACACGATCATCGGGGCGAAACCATGACCATGAACCCACCCCGTAAACCTCGCTGCGCTCGATTCTCCCCTCAAGGGGCGGAGAAACACTTGGGGCGGCC
>DAIEEM010000335.1 GCA_027325905.1 Rhodocyclaceae bacterium | reverse complement strand
GCTCGCCGAGCGCCTTGGCCATGTCGAGCAGGCGGGTCTTGACCGGGCGTCCGCCCCAGAAGCCGGTGCGGTACTTGACGTCGACGCCGTAGGCCGAGGTGTCCTGCGAGATGACCAGGATTTCCTTCACGCCGGCATCGGCGAGTGCCTCGGCCTCGCGCATCACCTCGTGGATCGGCCGGCTGACGAGATCGCCACGCATCGACGGAATGATGCAGAAGGTGCAACGGTGGTTGCAGCCTTCGGAAATTTTCAGATAGGCGTAATGCCGCGGCGTCAGGCGGATGCCCTGCTCCGGCACCAGGTCGATGAAGGAATCATGCAGCGGCGGCAGGTATTCATGCACCGCATCCATAACTTCCTGCGTCGCGTGCGGTCCGGTGACGGCCAGCACTTTCGGGTGCGTGACTCGCACGATGTCGCCCTTGGCGCCGAGGCAGCCGGTGACGATGACCTTGCCGTTTTCGGCCAGCGCCTCGCCGATGGCGTCGAGCGACTCGGCGACGGCGGCATCGATGAAGCCGCAGGTGTTGACGACGACGAGATCGGCGCCGGCATAGCTGCCCGAGATTTCATAACCTTCGGCACGCATGCGCGTGAGGATGTGTTCGGCATCGACAGTCGCCTTGGGGCAGCCGAGCGAGACAAAGCCGATGGTGGGCAGTTTCGTCTTGGTCGGCGGCGGTGACTTGAGCTTGGCTGCGGGGCGCGGCGCGCGACCGGTCATTTCTTCTCTTCGGCCTTGTCCATGCCGCCGGCGAGGGGAAAGCCGGGAAACGGCAACCCGGAAAATATCTTCTTGGTCTGTTCCTGCATGCTGTCCTGCATCTGCTGGAACATCTTGCCGCTCTGCTCAACGTATGCCGACATCATATTTTGCATCGCCGGTCCCTGAAAGCCGAGGAACTGCGCCCACAGGTCATTGCTCATCGGACTGTTGTCGCCGTAGAGGGTGCGGGCCTGCTCGTGCAGCTTGTGCTGCATGTCGGTGAAGGCCTTGATGTTGTTCTCCAGGTACTTGCCCATCATGCCCTGCATGGCGTTGCCGTAGAAGCGGATCATCTGCGCCAGCAGGTCGGAGGTAAACATCGGCGCGCCGCCGGCCTCCTCCTCGAGGATGATCTGCAGCAGGATGCTGCGCGTGAGGTCGTCGCCCGACTTGGCGTCGACAACCTGGAAACTCTCATGCTGCAGCACCAGTTCCTTGACGTCGGCCAGCGTGATGTAGGTGCTGGTGCGCGTGTCGTAAAGGCGGCGGTTCGGGTATTTCTTGATCAAGCGCATCGGTGTAGCCATTTCATGTCCCCCCGTATTGTGGCCGGCACCGCCCCGCAGGGCGACGCCGACTGTTCTTATATCACTGGAAGTGCAATCCGCCGTTGATATTGAGCGTCGCGCCGGTCATATAACCCGCCAGCTCGGACGCCAGGTAGGAGCACAGCGCGCCGATCTCTTCCGGCTTGGCCAGGCGTTTCATCGGCACGGTGTCGATGATGCCTTTAAGAATGTCCTCGCGGATGGCCATGACCATCTTGGTGGCGACGTAGCCGGGAGCGATGGCGTTGACCGTCACGCCCTTGATCGCCAGCTCTTGCGCCAGCGCCTTGGAGAAGCCGATGACGCCTGCCTTGGCGGCCGAGTAGTTGGTCTGGCCGGCCTGGCCCTTGACGCCGTTGACCGAGGAGATGTTGATGATGCGGCCCCAGCCGCGCTCGGCCATCTTGGCGGAAACCTGCTTGGTCATGTTGAACAGGCTGGTGAGGTTGGTGGCGATCACCGCGTCCCACTGGTCCTTTTCCATCTTGGCGAACATGCGGTCGCGCGTAATGCCGGCGTTGTTGACCAGGATGTCGATGGGGCCAGCCTTGGCTTCGGCCTCGGCGATCATGGTCTTGGCGGACTCGATGTCGGAGACGTCGCCGGCGACCGGGATGAAATCCTTGAAGCCGGCGGCTTGCTGTTCCTTCAGCCATTCATCCTTGTTGTCGAACTGCGGATGGTAGGCAGCGACCACCTTGTAGCCGTCTTTTGCGAACGCCTGGCAAATGGCGGTGCCGAGGCCGCCCATGGCGCCGGTGACGAAAGCTACGCGTTGAATCATGGTGTTTCCTTTCCCTGTTTTATTGAGGTTGCGTCGCCGACGGTCAGAACATGTGCTGGCCGCCGTTGATCGAGATGTTGGCGCCGGTGACGAACGCCGCCTCCTCCGAAGCAAGATAAGCGACGAGACCCGCGACTTCCTCGGGCTTGCCCAGCCGC
>DAIEEM010000298.1 GCA_027325905.1 Rhodocyclaceae bacterium | reverse complement strand
CGCTCCAATCCGGCCACCTACACGGGATTGCTGACGCCGATCCGCGAGTTGTTCGCCGGCGTGCCGCAGTCGCGCGAGCGCGGCTACGGTCCGGGGCGCTTCTCCTTCAACGTCAAGGGCGGACGCTGCGAAGCCTGCCAGGGCGACGGCATGATCAAGGTGGAAATGCACTTCCTGCCCGACATCTACGTGCCCTGCGACGTCTGCCACGGCAAGCGCTACAACCGCGAGACACTGGAAGTGCGCTACAAGGGCAAGACCATCTACGAAATCCTGCAGATGACGGTCGAGCAGGCGCGCGAGTTCTTCGATGCGGTGCCGGCGGTGGCGAGGAAGCTGCAAACCCTGATCGACGTCGGCCTGTCCTACATCACGCTCGGCCAGTCGGCGACGACGCTGTCGGGCGGCGAGGCGCAGCGCGTCAAGCTGGCGCTCGAACTCTCCAAGCGCGACACCGGCCGCACCCTCTACATCCTCGACGAGCCCACCACCGGCCTGCATTTCCAGGACATCGAGATGCTGCTGACCGTGCTGCACCGCCTGCGCGACCACGGCAACACCATCGTCGTCATCGAGCATAATCTCGACGTCATCAAGACCGCCGACTGGGTGGTCGACCTCGGCCCCGAAGGCGGCGACGGCGGCGGCCGCATCCTCGCCGCCGGTTCGCCCGAAACCGTGGCCGGCTGCGCGAACAGCCACACCGGCCGCTATCTCGCCAAGGTGCTACAGTCCGGCAGTACTCGTTCAAGGAAGAGGATCTGATGCCAGCATTCGAGAACTACAGCCGCGAAGCGGAGGAAATCGAGCGCGAGATCGCCCGCAAGGGCCTCGTGCTCGGTATCGACTGGGAAGACGAAACCCAGGTGCACCTGCTGGCGCGCTAGGCGCTTGCCTACCGCGATCGGGGCGGCCCGCAGGAACGGCGCGCCGGCGACGCCAAGTCGCTGGCGAAAGTCGAGATTTTCGGCCTCGCCCAGTTGATGCTGACGGTCATGCGCCAAAGCGCCGACGAGGACATGCAGACCCACGGCGGCCCCGTCTGGAAAGCCCTGGCGCGGGCGCTGTGGCATGAAGCGGCGGGTTCTTCGCCGGATTAGCCGATCCGCGCGTCCCGGCGGCCGAACGACAAGGCGGAACCGGCCGTCAGGCATTACGGCCGGCAACGCCGGCCTTGGCCACTTCGAACAATAGCAGGGTCGACACGCCGACGGCCGCAGCGCCGAGCCATCGGCGCGCCGACAGGCCGGCAAACGAGAACGGCACGGCAAGCAGCGGGATGGCCGTCACCGCGATGAGGGCGATGAAGGTTCCGGCAACGACCCAGTAGCCGATCGGGGCGACACGGCGCAAGGCGTCGCCGATACCGGGGACGACGGAGCGGCTGCTGAAGATCAGCGCGCAATTCGCCGCGACGAGGGCGACGAAGGCCAGTGTCCGGGCTTCCGCCGCAGCCGTGCCGGAACGGATGGAATACCAGTAGAGTAGGATGACCACCACGGTGGTCATGGCGCCCTGGACCAGGCTCAGGGCGATATGGCGCGACGCCACCAGGGGCTCGGCCCGGCTGCGCGGCGGCTGCGCCATGAGGTTTGCGGCCGCCTCCTCGGCCTCGAAGACGATCGAGCAGGCCGGGTCGATGACGAGTTCGAGAAATGCGATATGGATCGGCGCCAGTACCAGCGGCAGGCCGCAGAGCAGCGGCAGGATCGACAGGCCGATGATCGGGACGTGCACCGCGAGCGTATAGATCATCGCCTGCCGCAAGTTGGCGAAAATGCGGCGGCCGAGCCGCACGGCGCGGACGATGGCGTCGAAGTCGTCCTCCAGCAGCACCAGATCGGCGGCTTCGCGCGCCACGTCGGTGCCGCGCTTGCCCATGGCGATGCCGATATGCGCGGCTTTCAGGGCCGGCGCGTCGTTGACGCCGTCCCCCGTCATCGCCACCACTTCGCCGTTGGCTTTGAGCGCCTCGACGATGCGCAGTTTCTGCCCCGGCGTGACGCGGGCGAACACGCAATCGCCGCGCAGCCGCGCCGCGAGTTCGGCGGGCGCCAGCGCCGCGAGCTCCGCGCCGGTCAAGACCTGTGCGACGGAGATGCCGGCGCCCGCGGCGACGGCATGCGCCGTGCGCGGATGGTCGCCGGTGATCATCATGATGCGAATGCCGGCGCTGCGGCATTCGGCGATGGCCGCGGGCACCTCGGGGCGCAGCGGGTCGGCGAGGCCGACGAGGCCGACGAAGGCGAAGTCGAAGTCGTGCTGGATCGCCGGCCAGGTATCGCCGCGGTGCGTGGCCTTGGCGACGCCGAGGACGCGCAGGCCGTCGCCGGCCATGGCAGCGGCCGCGGCCAGCACGCGCTGCCTTTCGGCGTCGGCGAGATGGCAGAGATCGACGATGGCCTCGGGAGCGCCCTTGGTCGCCACGGCCTGCTGGACGCGGTCGGGAATGCGCCAGAGGTGGGACATCGCCGGCAGATCGGGCGACAGCTCGTATTCGCGGGCCAGGGACCAATCCGGGTGGAGATGCTCGGTGTTGGCGAGATGTTCGCGCGCCAGCCGGTGGAATGCCTGTTCCATCGGATCGTGGGGCGCGATCTCGCTGGCCAGCACGCAATACTCGAGCAGTTCGTGGAAGGGCTCGGGCAGATCGAGCAGCCGCTCGGCATCGTCGATGACCAGGCTGCGGTCGCCGGCGCGGAGGGCGGCGACCGCCATCCGGTTCTGGGTCAGGGTGCCGGTCTTGTCGACGCAAAGTACCGTCGTCTCGCCCAGCGTTTCGATCGCCGAGAGCCGCCGCGTCAACACCCGGGCCTGGGCGATGCGCCTGGCGCCGAGCTCCAGGAAGATGATCAGGATGACGGGGAACTCCTGGGGCAATATCCCCATGGCCAGCGTAATGCCCGCCAGCAGGCCGTCGAGCCAGCCGCCCCGGGCCGCGACGTAGAGCGCGGTGACGACCAGGCACAGGCCGACGCCGATGACGGCCAGGCGTCGCGCCAGCGCCCCGATCTCCCGCTGCAGCGGCGACGTCTCGCTGCCGATCGTCGCCAGCGACTTGCCGATGCGCCCCAGCTCGCTGGCGGCGCCGACGGCGGTGACGCGAACCAGGCCCTGGCCGGCGGTGACCAGGGTGCCGGCGAACACGCGGCTGGCCGACGCGGCCGCCGCGCCGCCGTTGCCCGCGCCCGACGCGGCCTTTTGCACCGGAACCGATTCTCCGGTCAGCAGCGATTCATCGGCGGCCAGCTCGTGGGCGGAAAGCACCTCGCCGTCGGCGGGAACCCGGTCGCCTTCGGTGAGGATAAGGATGTCGTCCCTCACCACTTCGCGTCCGGGAATACGCGACGGCCGGCCGTCGCGCATCACCAGAGCACGCGGACTCGACAGGTCGCGCAGGGCCTCGAGCGCCCGTTCCGTGCGCCGCTCCTGGACGATGGTGACCGCCATGATGACCAGGACGAAGCCGAGCAGCATCAAGGCTTCGTGGGCGTCGCCCATCAGCAGATAGATGCCGCCGGCACCCAGCAGCAACAGGAACATCGGCTCGCGCACGACGTCGGCGGCGATCCTGGCGAGCGACCGGCCCTGGTCGGCCGCCATTTCGTTGAAGCCTTCCGCCGCCTGCCGGGCGAGAACCTCGGCCGCCGACAGGCCGGGCGGAAACTCCGCGCCGCGACGTGCGTCGGATAGCGTTTCGTTCATGTCGTCGTCCTCCGCCGCAAGACATAGAAGTCTCGCACTGGCGCGACGGTACCACGTTGACGCCCATCAACATGAGCGGCAGCGGCGGAAACCACGGACTATCCCGATTCCATACCAAGGAGGAGAAAAGCGATAAAACCGACGAAGAAGAGCGCGGTAGACAGCGGCGTTTCCGGCACCTTGTGCGCTTCCACCAGCAACTGTTCCGTTACCAGGAAGAGCAGCGCAGCGAGGCCGAAGGCCAGGATCAGGTCGAGCATCGCGCCGGCGAGCAACGGCGAGAACCAGGCACCCGCAGCGGCGCCGGCGACGATCAGGGAAAACAGGGCGGCGCTGGCGGCGACGATGCGTGCCGGCTTCATGCCCGCAGCGCCGAGCGTGGCCGAAAGCGCCAATCCCGTGGACAGCAGTTCGACCGCCAGAACGACGGTCAGCAGTTGCCCGGCCTGGCCGCCGGCGTTGAAGCCGATGGCGATCAGCAGGCCGTCGAGGAAGACGTCGATGCCCAGGCTGGCGAACAGCGCGGTATGGGCCGCGGCGGTCGGAGCATTGCCGGGGCGCTCTTCGGACTTGCCGGCGAAATGCTCCAGCGCCAGCATCAGCGCCACGCCCAGCGCAAAGCCGACAACCAGCAGCCACGGCTGCCGGCGATGGACGACGTCGGGGAGTATCTCCACGGCGACCACCGAGAACACCACGCCGGCGGCAAGATGCTGGAGATGGCTGCACATGGCCGGGCCCGGCCGGCGGTAGGCCGCGATGGCTGCCCCGACTACGGCGGCAGCGGCCGGAATCAGCGCGAACAGCGCGACGTGCAGGAAAGCGCTCGCGCTCGCCGGCACGGACGGCATGGCGACGGCATCCATGGGTGACCGCAGCGACGTCGCTCAGGTGAGGTGGCGCGGCGTGGCCGCAGCCACCGACGGCGCCGGATCCCCAGGATGGGCGGATAGGGCAAAGGGCAGGATGACGAACGCCATGGTCATGGTCACGAACACGATGGCGGCGACGAAGCGGAATGCATCCGCCGCAAGCGTAACTTGCTTTTTCATTTCGATGATCCTTTGCTGATGGAATGGCGCCATTCTGATGTCGCTCTCTTAAACGGCGATTAAGCGAGCGTCGGACCAACAAGTCGCCCATTAAGCCGGCGATAAGAAAGCCGGCGCATGCTGTTCTCATCAGGCGTCGCTTCACCGCGAGCGGCGCGATGCCGAAATGCCACCCGGAGACGACCATGCCGACTTTCCTCGTTGTTGCAGTCCTGCCGAGCGCCTTTTCCCTGGCGGCGACGGCCTGCGACCCCCGCCGAAAGGCATTACCGCACGGACGAGGACGACGACGATTGACCCCGCGGCCCGCCGTCCGTCGTGCCGGTGCCGCGGAGCGAACGCCGCGGCACCGGGGAGAAACAACCCGAAACAATATTTCTCGACGGCGACCGGCGTCAACCGCTAGCATTCGCTCTGGCCGGCCGCCGGCCAAACTGACCGGCGGCCGGCATAGCGAACAGGGATGCGCATGAACAAGAAAAGACTCTGGCCCGGCCTGGCGGTCCTGCTCGTCGCCGGCGCAGTCGGCTTCTGGTATTTAGGCAAGCCGGCGACGGCGCAGCAGGACGGCATGGGACGTCGCGGCTTGGGCGGCGATCGGCCGTTGCCGGTACAGGCCGCCGCAGTGGCCAAGGGCGACATCGACGTCGCCATCACCGCGCTGGGCACGGTCACGGCGCGCAACACGGCGACGATCAAGGCGCGCGTCGACGGCCTGCTCATTCGCGTGCCGTTCAAGGAAGGCGATTTCGTGAAGGCCGGCGACCTGCTGGCGGAAATCGATCCGCGGCCGTTCCAGGTGATTCTCGACCAGGCCAAGGGCACGCTGGCGCGCGACGAGGGCCTGCTCGCCGTTGCCAAGCTCGATTACGAACGTTACGCCAAACTGTGGGCGAAGGACTCGATCGCCAAACAGCAGGTCGACGACCAGGAGGCGCTGGTACGCCAGGACGAAGGCATCGTCCTCTCCGATCGCGCCCAGGTCGGCAGCGCCAAGCTGAACCTCGATTTCACGCGCGTCACCGCGCCGCTGACCGGGCGCGTCGGCCTGCGCCAGGTCGATGCCGGCAACATGGTTCACGCCGCCGATACCACCGGCATCGTCGTCATCACCCAGACCCGGCCGATCGACCTGGTTTTCGCCATCCCGGTGGAGAACCTCGAGCCGGTGTTCGCCCGCCTGCGCGCCGGCGAAACGCTGGTCGTCGAGGCCTTCGACCGCAACGGCAAGACGCGGCTGGCGAGCGGCAAGCTGCTGACGGTGGACAACCAGATCGACGTGACGACCGGCACCGTCAAGCTCAAGGCCGAGTTCGCCAACGACGACGACGCGCTGTTCCCCAACCAGTTCGTCAATGCGCAGCTCCGCGTCGAGACGCGCCACGACGTCACGCTGATGCCGACGGCAGCGATACAGCGCGGCACCCAGGGACTCTTCGTCTATGCCGTGACGCCCGACCAGGCCGTGGCCGTGCGCCCGGTGACGCTCGGTCCGGTGAGCGGCGACGTCGTCGCGATCGAGAAGGGCCTCGCTCCCGGCGACCGGGTCGTCACCGACGGCGCCGACAAGCTGCGCGACGGCGCCAAGGTCGAGGTGACGACGCCAGGCGCCGGCGTCGCGGCGGCCAAGGCCCGCCGCGCGGCGGACGTTGCGGGGGCTCCGGGCGGCGGCCCCGGCGGCGCACCGCGGTAGCCGAGGCTCCGCGCCGCATGAATCCGTCCCGCGCGTTCATCCTGCGGCCGGTGGCGACCTCGC
>DAIEEM010000283.1 GCA_027325905.1 Rhodocyclaceae bacterium | reverse complement strand
CGTCCTGCCCGTCGTCGACCGCATGCTCATACTGCGCGACGGTCTAGTCGCGGCATACGGCCCGCGCGATGAAGTCCTCGCCGCCCTTGCCCGCGCGCAACAGCAGCAGATGCCTGCCGCCACGACCCAACTCGCCGCCGCATGAGACGGCCATCACCCTTATGAAAACTCCCACTTTTTTCCAACGCAGCGAGCTTGCCGCCGCCCTCTGGGCGTTCCGCCGCGAGTTTCTCGTCGTCGGCGTGTTCAGCCTGGTGGCGAACGTATTGATGCTTACCCCCACCCTGTACATGCTGCAGGTTTACGACCGCGTCATGGTCAGCCAAAGCGGACTGACCTTGCTGGGCGTCTCCCTGATCGCGCTGTTTCTCATTTCCGTCATGGCCTTCGCCGAGTGGGCGCGCTCCCGGCTCCTGGTGCGAGCCGGCGTGAGGCTGGACGAGCAACTCAACGGCCGCGTGTTCAACGCCAGTTTCGAAGCGGCCCTGAACCAGTCGGGGCGCAATCCGACCCAAGCCTTCTCGGAGCTGGTGAACATCCGCCAATTCCTCACCGGCAACGGCATCTTCGCCTTCTTCGATGCCCCCTGGATGCCGATCTACCTGCTCGTCCTGTTCATGATGCATCCGCTGCTCGGATGGCTGGCAGTCTTCTTCGCCGCGCTGCTGACCTGCCTCGCCTACGTGATCCATCGCCTCACCATCGAATCGACGGCAGGCGTATTGCAGACTGCCATCCACGTCAACAGCTACGTGCATAGCAAACTGCGCAACGCCGAAGTGATCGAGGCATTCGGCATGCTCGATCATCTGCGTCGACGCTGGCTGAACCGCCAGAGCCAGCACCTGCACGTCGCGGCAACGTCGCAGGAACTCAACCAGCGTCTTCAGTCCTTCAGCAAATTCGTGCGTTACAGCCAGCAGTCCCTGATGCTCGGCGCCGGCGCTTTCCTGGTGATTCGCGGCGAACTGTCGACCGGCGGCATGATCGCCGCCAACATCATGATGTCGCGGGCACTCGCGCCGATCGACCTGATCACCGGCACCTGGAAAAGCTTCATTGCCGCCCGCACCGCCTTCGAGTCGCTCGAAGCCCTGTTGCGCGAGAATCCCGAACGCGGCGCCCGCGCGGTGCACGCCGCGCCCGCCGGCCGCATGCAAATCGACGGTCTCGTCGCCACCGTACCGGGCCGGGCGCAGCCCATCCTGAAGGGACTCGACGCCGATTTCCCCGCCGGCGACATCATCGCCATCATCGGCCCGTCCGGCTCCGGCAAGTCGACGCTGGCGCGCACGCTGGTCGGAATCTGGCCGCAGCGCGAGGGCCGGGTTTTGCTCGACGGCGAACCGATCGAAAGCTGGGACCGTGGCGAACTCGGTCCACACATCGGCTACCTGCCGCAGGACATCGAACTCCTTGAAGGCAGCCTCGCCGAAAATATCGCGCGCTTCGGCACGGTCGACCCAGAAAAAGTAATCGCCGCCGCGCAACGCACCGGCATCCACGACATGATCCTGCGCCTCCCCAATGGTTACGACACGCAGATGGGAGAAGCCGGCAATACCCTTTCCGGCGGGCAGCGCCAACGCATCGGGCTGGCGCGCGCCGTCTACGGCGATCCCGCCCTCGTCGTCCTCGACGAACCGAACGCCAACCTCGACGACGCCGGCGAAGCGGCGCTGATCGACACCTTGCGCTACCTGAAAACGGAGGGCAAGACCGTTTTCCTGATCACCCATCGCATGAACATCATCGATGCGGTCGATCGCATCCTTCTGCTGGTAGACGGGCAGATTCTCCGCTACGGGCCGCGCGCCGAGGTCATCGCAGCGCTGCAGCCGTCCGCGGCGCAGCCGGCCGCCGCTGCCGCCCCTCAACCCGCTTGACGCATTCAAAACCAGGATTCCCGACATGAACACTCCCAACATGCTGCAGCGCCTGCAACAGTCGCTGTCCGGACGGCCGACTAGCACCGTGGAAGGCGAACTCGTCCTACCCACCGATACCGGACGCCCGATCGCGATCGGCCTTTGGGCTCTCGGCATCGGCTTTGGCGGCTTTCTGCTCTGGGCGACCCTGGCGCCGCTGGACGAGGGCGTACCGACGCAAGGCATGGTGGCTCTCGACACCAAGCGCAAGGCCATCCAGCATCAGACCGGCGGCATCGTGAAACAAGTCTTCGTCAAGGAAGGTCAATTCGTCAAGAGCGGAGATCCGCTGATCCGCCTCGACGATGCCTCGACGCTGGCGAATTTCGAGTCGATACGCCAACATTACCTGAGTCTCCGCGCCATGGAAGGACGCCTGCTGGCGGAACAGGCCAACCAAACGAAAATCACTTTCCACCCGGATCTCCTAAAGGCGGGCAACGACGGCTACATCAAGCAGACCGTCAATACCCAGGAGCAACTGTTCCAGTCCCGCCGCCTCTCCTTGCAGGCCGACATGCAGGCGACCAAGGAAGCGATCCAAGGCCAGGAGGCCTCGATTCGCGGCTATGAGGGCATGCAGGCCGCCCGCAAATCGCAGCTAGCCTCCATTCAGGAAGACCTTACGGGAATGCGCGACCTGGTCAAGGAAGGCTATGCGCCGCGCAACAAGCTCCTTGAACTGGAACGCATGGCCGCCGAATCGATGGGTTCCATCGCGGACCTGCAAGGCAACATCCAGCGCGCCCACAGCTCGATCGCGGAAATGAAGTTGCGAGCCATACAGCGCACTCAGGACTATCGCAAGGACGTCGATTCCCAACTCGCCGACGTCCGCCGGGAAGTACAGGCCGACGCCGACAAATTCAAGGCCGCCTCGGACGAGTTGGAGCGGACGTTGATCCGTGCCCCGGTGGAAGGGCAAGTCGTCGGCCTGGCGATACAGACGGTAGGAGGCGTGATCGGCGCCGGCCAGAAGATCATGGATATCGTGCCGGACCATGAAACCCTGCTGCTCGAAGCCAGGGTGCCGCCGCACATGATAGACCGCGTACACCCCGGCCTGCCGACGGACGTGCGTTTCTCGACGTTTGCCCAGTCGCCCTCCCTCGTGGTGCAAGGCAAGGTGGATTCGGTTTCCTCCGACCTCATCGCCGAGCCGCAGAACCCGAACATCGCCTACTACCTGGCCCGCATATCGGTCACGCCCGCGGGGCTCAAGGAGCTGGGCAACCATCAATTGCAGGCGGGCATGCCGGCCGAGGTCGTGATCAAGACCGGGGAGCGCTCGATGCTCACCTATCTGCTGCATCCGTTGTTGAAGCGCATGGCCGCTTCGATGAAAGAGGAGTAGGCGAGTGCGTCCCAAAAATATTCGGTTTCACCGCACCGGGGCCAGGCGCCGCGCAGCCGGCATCGGCGCGACGCTGGCCATGGCGATGGGCATAGCGCAAGAAGTTCGGGCGATGGACCTGATGCAAAGCTACGAAATCGCGCTGCAGCAGGATCCGACCTACCAAGCCGCCCGGGCCGACGCCGACGCCAGCCGCGAAGCCGTCCCGCAGGCGTTCGCCCAGCTCCTGCCCAACCTTTCGGCCAACCTGTCGCAAGGCGCGAACAAGACGGACTCCATCGCGCCGGGATATTTCGGCACGCCGGTAGCCAGCGTCTTTTCGTATCAAAGCTCCAGTTACGCCGTGGTGTTGCGGCAGCCGATCTACCGCAAGTACAACTTCGCCATGTACCAGCAGGCCAAGTCGCAGGCCGACAGCGCCGACGCCACGCTGGACCAGAACCTGCAGGACCTGGTCGTGCGCTTGAGCGGCGCATACTTCGAAGCCCTCATGGCGCAAGATCAGCTTGCGCTGGTGCTGTCGACCAAGCAGACCTATGCCGCGCAACTGGAGGGCGCGAAGCGCAGCTTCAAGGCGGGCGAGGGAACGCGCACCGACATCGACGACGCTCAGGCGCGCTACGACATGATCGTGGCGCAGGAACTCGAGGCGACCCAGAACGTCGGCTACACGCGCCGGCAACTGCAGGCCGTCACCAATCAACCGGCGGAGAACCTGGCTCTCCTCGACCCGGCTCGCATGACCCTGATCCCTCCCTTGCCGGCCAAGGTCGACGACTGGATCGCACGCGGCGAGGACGTCAACGCCGAGTTGCGCAGCGCGCGCGCGAATATCGATTCGGCCCGGCAGGAAGTCGAGAAGGCCAGGGCGGGGCATACGCCGACCGTCGACCTGGTGGTCCAGCGCGGCAGGGACAACAGCGCCAACGAACTGACCATCAACCAGTACTTCCTATCGACGATGATCGGCGTGCAGGCGACCATTCCGATGTTCTCCGGCGGCTACGTCAGGTCCCAGGTGCGCCAGGCGCAGGCGAGCCTGGAAAAATACCAGCAGCTATACGAGGCGAAACGGCGGGACATCGACTTGCAGATACGCAAGGAATTCCAGAACGTAGCCGAAGGCGTCTTGAAGGTAAGGGCGCTGGAACAGGCCGAGCGTTCCGCCGACCAGGCCGTCTTCTCGAACCAGAAAGGCTTTCAGGCCGGCACGCGCACCCAGATCGACATCCTCAACGCCGAGCAGCAACGCATGAACGCCAAACGCGACCTGGCGCAGGCGCGTTACGCATACATCATGGCGCGAATCCGCTTGCAAGGCCTGGTGGGATCGCTCAACGAAACCGAGATCGGCACCGTCAACAGTTGGCTGACGCGATCGCGCGCACCGGCCGCGGGCGGCTAACCATGACCGTCTTCGAAGCCGCTGCACCGACCAGGCCGTCAACTTCCCCCGGCGGGCTTGGCCTCGCCGCCGACGGCGGCGGGGCTGGCGTTGCAGGCGAAGACGATTTCCCGGGTCTCGTCGCCGTTGCTGCGGCTGGTGCTTTTCTCGAGGACGTCGTATCCCGCCGTGAGGCATGTCGAGCCGGCCTGCTCCAGGCAGGACTTCCAACTGGGTCCGGAGCAGTTCGCCACGTAGGCAGGCCTGCCGTCCTTGTAGTAGATGCTGGTCGGCGTATTCCCGAAGAAGGTAGGCGTGGCGCAGGCGGCCACAAGGGTGGTTGCCGCCAGAAGAGGCAGAGCCGTTCTCAACGATGTCTTCATGAATTGTTCCCGATTACGTTACGAGGTTAACCGTTCCTGCCCTTCGCCATCAGGTCGGCAGCGGACACGGTTGCGCATTATAAAGATCGCGCCGGCTTATGTTCCAACACATAATGCCATTGCCGCTATCGGCCCATAGGGCTATATCCGCTTGGCGTGTCTGCGTCAAAGGGCCGAACTTGACTTGACCAGCTGCCTTACTCTAAAGTCAGATACCACCGGCAAAGCCGGTGGCTTGAGATGGTGAGCGCCTCAAAGGCGCCCATGAAACCGTGAGCCGCCCATGGACGGCTTAGTCCATTGCGAGCTTCATCTGATCGTATCGCTCGTCTTCCTCTTCCTGATTTCGGATGTACGCCCGAACCATGTTTTCGTCGAGTCCGACCGTCGAGACGAAATACCCTCT
>DAIEEM010000232.1 GCA_027325905.1 Rhodocyclaceae bacterium | reverse complement strand
GCAGCCCTACACCCAGCCGACGCTCGAAGCCCTCGCCCGCGACAGCGTCGGACGCGTCGACGTCCTGTGTCCCGGCTTCGTCGCCGACTGCCTGGAAACGCTGGAAGAAATCGCCATGGAATGCAAGGACGCCTTCCTTGCCGCCGGCGGCAGGGAGTTCCATTACATCCCCTGCCTGAACGAGCGGCCCGGCTGGATCGCGGCACTCGCGACCATCGCGCGCGAACGCCTCGGCGCTTGAAATAGGCCGCAACAGCCAAATATCGGCAGAGTCCGATATTTGGAGCCCGCCATGGCCGATGCAATGATCGTCGTCTGTCCCCACTGCCACGCCTCGAACCGCGTCCCCGCCGCACGTCTCGCCGACGGCGGCACCTGCGGCAAATGCAAGCAGCCGCTGTTTGCCGGCGCACCGCTCGAATTGACGGAACGAAGCTTCGACC
This sequence comes from Rhodocyclaceae bacterium, assembly GCA_027325905.1. GTDB lineage: Bacteria > Pseudomonadota > Gammaproteobacteria > Burkholderiales > Rhodocyclaceae > Nitricoxidireducens. The sequence continues at coordinate 1,443 of DAIEEM010000232.1, read as the reverse complement.
AGCACGTCGGCCGCTCCGACCTGCCGATCGTCGTCGACTTCTGGGCGCCATGGTGCGGCCCCTGCCGCACCATGGCGCCGGCGTTCGCCCAGGCGGCGCGGCAACTGGAACCTTTTTGCCGCCTGGCGAAAGTCGATACGGAAGCAGAACGGTCGCTGGCCGCGCGCCACGGCATCCGCAGCATCCCGACGCTGGTGGCATTCCGCAACGGCCGCGAGGTCGCGCGCCAGTCCGGCGCGATGGATGCCGGTTCGCTGGTGCGCTGGATCAGAACTTCCTTGAACTGAACAACGCAATTCCTTGTTTTTGCGTCCCGGCCAGACGCGCCAATATCTCTTTTCCGACAACGACTTAAGTTGCTGCCGGAACGGTCGACACAGGCCATGACGGGGTCATTACGGCGCCGCGCGATACAAGGGGCATAGCATGAAGATTGCCAGCACGACGATGGCGATGCAGAGCGAACATTACCTGACGGTTCGCGATGCGCAGAGCCAAAGCCTGCGTGCCCGGGTCGGGCTAGAGCGAGCGAATTCCAGCGGCAGCACGGTAGCGGCGCCGGCGCCGGTGCAGATTTCGGCTGCCGGGAAAACGGCGGCGGGCGGCGCGACTGCGATCAACCAGGCGGCCGACGCCGTCGCCAACGATCCGCGCCTGCAACTCCTGATCGCCATGCTGGAATGGATGACCGGCAAACGAGTCAAGATCTTCGACGCCGGCCAGTTGCAAACCGTCGCCGCCGCGCCGGATCAGATGCCGAGCCAAACCCCGGCGAATCAAACCGCCGCGTCGGCGCAGACGTCGCAAAGCGCCGGTTTCGGCATCGAGTACGACTCCCATAGCTCGCACGAGGAGGTCGAGCAGACCAACTTTTCGGCGCAGGGCACGATCAATACGACCGATGGCCGTCAGATCGCCTTCACACTCGATGTCGGCATGTCGCGCAGCTACAGCGCACAAACCGACGCCAGCCTGCACGCCGGCGACGGCGTGCGAAAAGATCCCCTGGTGATCAACTTCGGCGGCACGGCCGCGCAGCTTTCCCGCCAGCGCTCCAGTTTCGACCTCAACGGCGACGGCAAGGCCGAGAACGTACCGCTGCTCACCGGCGGCAGCGGTTACCTGGCACTCGACCTGAACCACAACGGCAAGATCGATTCCGGTGCCGAGCTTTTCGGCCCCGCCAGCGGATCGGGCTTCGCCGACCTCGCCAAGTACGACCAGGACGGCAACGGCTGGATCGACGAAAACGACGCCGTCTTCAAACAATTGCAGGTCTGGACGCCGGACGCCGCCGGCAGCGGCAGATTGTCGTCGCTCGCCGACCATAACGTCGGCGCCCTGTTACTCGGCCACCAGAGCACCGCTTTTGAACTTCGCGGGGCGCAAAACCAGGACTTGGGCGCAGTGCGCGACAACGGCGTCTATCTCACGGAATCGGGC
>DAIEEM010000230.1 GCA_027325905.1 Rhodocyclaceae bacterium | reverse complement strand
CTGCGTCGTCAGCAGCGTGAGAAAGGTGCTCTCGGCGCTGCTCATGGAGCCCGTCGTGCTGCTTGAACCGCTGCTCGAACCGCTGGTGCCGCTGGTACTGCTCTTACCGTTGAGCGAGGTGAACAAGGCGCTCGCCGGATTAGGGGTCGAATTGACGGTGGTTGTCATAGTTGGGTCTCCTTGATTACTGGCCGATCGCCAAGATCTTGAGCATCAGCGTTTTCGCCGTGTTCATGACTTCGGCATTGGTTTGATAGGCGCGCGAGGCGGAGATCATGTTGACCATCTCCTCGACGGCGTTCACGTTCGGCATCGCGACATAGCCTTGCTGGTCCGCCGCCGGATTCTTCGGATCGTAGATCATGCGCAGGGGAGCGGCGCTCTCCACCACTTGCGTCACGCGCACGCCGAGGCCGCCGCCTTCGACGGGCGCCGCCTGAAACACGACTTGCTTGGCGCGGTAGGGCTTGCCGTCCGCGCCCGCCACGCTGTCGGCGTTGGCGAGATTGCTCGCCACGGCGTTGAGCCTAGCCGACTGGGCAGTCAGGGCGGAACCGGCAACCGAGAAAATATCAAGCATGGCGCGCTACCTTATTGGCTCGTGATGGCGGTCTGCATGTCTTTGAGATCGACGCGCAGGAAAGTCAGCAGAGCCTCGACGTGCAAGGAGTTCTCGGCGAAGGCGGCGCGCTCGAGATCCATGTTGACCGTGTTGCCGTCGACAGCCGACTGGTATTCGGTGCGGTACTTCAGCGCGCCCGCATAGGGACCGGATGGCTCGCCGGCCAAGTGCCCGCCGGCGGTGCGCGACAGGCCCAACTGGCCGGCCGGGCGGCCAGCGAGGGTATCGTCCAGAGCCGACTTGAAGTCGATGTCGCGGGCCTTGTAATTCGGGGTATCGGAGTTGGCGATGTTCGAAGCGAGCAACCCCTGCCGGTAAGCCCGAATATCCAGGGCTTTCTGGTAGAAGTTCAATGCGCTGTCGAGTCGATCGAGCACGATGGGCCTCAAGTTTCTTAGGTACCCACCGTTATGCAGAAACCGTGCCACGCCTTTTGGGCGCCTGAATTTGCCGTGCCCGCATGGGCTGGGGTCACCCTGGCACCGCAAGCGGCAAATCAACGCGGCAATTCTTGCCGTCATCGAGACCTTTTCCGTACGCACCGCGTGGTTGAATGCGCCACGATGTATCCTACTGCTATGCGTGTCCGGCTCGCCTATCTCGCTTTCGTCCTAGCGCTCTCCTGCGCCGCGCCCGCACGGGCGCACCAGGAATTCGATCCGGTCAAGAAGGCCGTCGAGGACTACCTGCGTATCCAGACTAAGGGGTTGCCCGGTCAAGTCAGCTTTTCCGTCGGCACGATCGACCCGAACAACGGTCTCGCCCCCTGTTCCGCCTTGCAGGTGGCGCTGCCACCGGGCGCCCGCGCCTGGGGTCGCACAACCGTGACGGTTCGCTGCGCGCAGCCGGGCGGCTGGAGCATGTTCGTGCCGGTGCAGATACGGATCGTCGGCGATTACCTCATCACGAGCCATCCGCTCGCTACGGGGCAGATGGTCGGCGATGCCGACATCGTCCGCCAGAAAGGCGACCTTGCCGATCTGCCCACCGGCATCCTGACGGACCCGCAGCAGGCCATCGGCCGTACCGCGACGATGTCGGTTCCCGCCGGCAGGCCGCTGCGGGCCGACATGCTGCGGCAGGCATTCGTCGTTCAACAGGGCCAAAATGTAAAGGTGGTTTCGAAGGGGCCGGGATTCCAGGTCACCAACGAAGGCCGCGCCATGAACAACGCCGCCGAAGGACAAATCGTCCAGGTTCGCATTGCCGGCGGCGGCCAGCTCGTCAGCGGTGTCGCTCGCGTCGGCGGCATCGTCGAAGTCGGCTTTTGAACGAAATGTTGTAGAATCGGTTCGCTGGATCATGCATTCAAGTTTCGCTCCGGACGGCCGTTAAGACAGCCAAACTCCCTTAGCGGAAAGGAATTCACCGTGAAGATCAACAGTGCCATTCCCTCGGCCGGAAGCGCCCCGGATGGCGGGCGTACGCGCACGGCGAACGCTGCCGCGCAGCGCTCCTCGACAGGGAGCGATGCGCAGGTTGAATTGTCCCCGCTGTCTTCACGCCTGCAGGAAATCGGTGCCGCCGCCGGCCCGGCGGTCGACGCCAAGCGCGTCGCCGAGATCAAGCAGGCCATTTCCGCAGGCCGCTTCAAGATCGATCCCGAACGCATCGCCGACGGACTGCTGAGCAGCGTGCGCCAGATGTTGGCGAAAAGTAGCTGAAAAGGGTGGCAATAACGCCTCCCGCGGCGACCGCAATGGCCGCCCTGCTCGACGAGGAAATCCGCGAAATCAAGGCCTTTGTCGAATTGCTGCGGCAAGAGCAGTCGTTGCTCGCGGCCGGCGGCAAAGACGACGCACTGATGCCGCTCGTCGAGCGCAAAACGGGATTCACCACGCGACTGGAGGCGCTTTTCGCACGCCGCGAGCAAGTGCTCACCGCTCAGGGCCAAGGGACGGGACGGGCCGGAATGGAAGCCTGGCTTGCCGCCATCCCCGCCGCCGACCGCAGCCGCGCACGCTGGGAGGAACTGCTGGCAATGGCGGCCGAGGCCCGCCGACTCAACGAAACCAACGGCAAGTTGATTGGCATCCACTGGCAGCACAACCAGGCGGCCTTGACTGTCCTAATGTCCGCGGCCAATCGGGCCATGACTTACGGCCCCGACGGCCAGCAGAAGACCGGCAGCGGCGGCCGTTCGTTCGGCAACGCCTAGCGACGGCGCGCCAAGCGCCGAGCGAGCGGGTCCGTTTCCCCCGGCGCTACTCGGGAATCGGAACGTCCACCGCGTTGTCCGGCGCTTTCGATTCGATGGTAATGGCGACGCGGCGATTGCGCGCCTTGCCCTCCGCCGTCGAGTTATCCGCGATCGGCCTCTGGTCGGCATAGCCCGTGGCCGTCAACCGGCGCGGGTCGACGCCGGCGTCGATGAACAGGCGGACGACGCTCGATGCGCGCACTCCCGACAGTTCCCAGTTCGACGGGAACTGCGGCGTGTCGATCGGCGTGTTGTCGGTGTGGCCCTCGACCGTGATCGGGAAGTTCTCCGGCGCCAGGATTTTCGCCACCGCCAGCAGCGCCCGCACGGCGTCGGGGCCGAGGCGCGCATCGCCGGACGCGAACAGTACGTTGGCATTGATGTCGATGGTGACGCCGAGCGCGCCCTCGGTAACGCGCACCTGTCCCGCCTTGACCAGTTGCGCCAGCGCTTCGCTGACCTCCTTTGCCATGGTGCGCAGCTTCTCGCGGTTCTTGCGGCGGGTTTCGTCCATCTTGACGTTGGGCTGCGCCTTGCGAATCGGGATGGCGATCGGCATCGGCGCATTGGGGTTGACCACCGCCATGGCGCCCGAGGCGCTGCCGGGAACGTTGCGGAAGGCCGTCGACAGCGTATCGGACAGTACCCGGTACTTGCCCTCGTTCACCTGCGAAATGGCGTACATGACGACGAAGAAAGCGAACAGCAAGGTAATGAAATCGGCATAGGAGACGAGCCAGCGCTCGTGATTCTCGTGCTCGTCGGCGCTGTGGCGGCGTCTTGACATGGCCTTGCCGTCTAGACGATATAGCCTTGCAGGCGGCTCTCGATGACGCGGGGATTGTCGCCGTTGGCGATCCCGACGAGGCCGTCGACGAACATTTCGCGCATGACCACCAGGCGCGAAATGTTCGCCATGAGCTTCTTGCCCACCGGCAGGAAGATCAGGTTGGCGGAACCGACGCCGTAAATAGTCGCGACGAAGGCGACGGCGATGCCGGCGCCGAGCTTGGAAGGATCGGACAGGTTTTCCATCACCTGGATCAGGCCCAGCACGGCGCCCAGAATGCCGATGGTCGGCGCATATCCGCCCGCCGACTCCCACACGCGCGCGGCCATCTTCATATTGTCCTCGTAGGACGAAATCTCGACCTCCAGCACGTCGCGCAGGCGTTCGGGCTCGGCGCCGTCGACCAGCAGTTGCAGTCCCTTCTTCATGAACGAGTCCGACAGCGCGTCGACCTGCGCTTCCAGCGCCAGCAACCCTTCCTTGCGGGCGATCTGGCTCCACTGCGCGACCAGCTCGATCAGGCGGTGCGGCTGCAGCACCGGCGGCACGAACACCCACGCCGCCATGCGCATCCCCGCCAGGAATACCGACACCGGACTTTGCAGCATCACGGCGCCGAGCGTGCCGCCGAGGACGATGAAGAAGGCGGTCGGCTGCAGCAGCGAGCCGATGTGCCCGCCCTCCATCAACTGGCCGACGAGAATCGCCGAAACGCCGAGGACAAGTCCCAAGAGGCTGATCGCATCCATACCCTTACACCCTCCCTAAGCCGCCGTTCGCGGCCGACGCCCGCGCCGCTTTGCCAGCGGCTTGTCCTCACCCGTGCCGACGACCGCAGCGCGCAACCGCGCCACCGCCTGGCTGTGCATTTGACAGACGCGCGACTCGGTGACGCCCAGCACTTCGCCGATCTCGCGCAAATTGAGATCCTCTTCGTAGTAAAGCGCCATCATCATCTTTTCGCGCTCGGGAAGATTCTCGATCGCCGTCACCAAGGCCTTGCGCACCTCGGCATCCTCCAGCGCCGCCAGCGGATCCGGTTCGTCCCCCGCCAGATTGCGGTCGAGATAATTCTCGTCGTCGCTTCCCGTCAGGTCCTCAAGGTAGATCAGTTGGTGGCCGAGGGCATCCTGCAGCAGCTTCTGGTAATCGGCCAGCGCCATGCCCAGGGCATCGGCCAGTTCCTTCTCACTCGGCGCACGGCCATTCCGATGTTCCAGTTGCTGGATGGCGCCTTCGACACGGCGCATCTCGCGGCGCACGCCGCGGGGCAGCCAGTCGTTCTCGCGCAACCCGTCGAGCATGGCGCCGCGAATGCGCTGCACGGCATAAGTCTCGAACTGCGCGCCGAGACCTTCCTCGAAGCGGCCGATGGCATCGAGCAGGCCGAGCATGCCGTTCTGGATCAGGTCGTCCGCCTGGACGCTGGCCGGCAGCCTGGCCATCAAATGGTAGGCGATCCGCTTGACCAGCGGCGCGTACTGCGAAACGAGCTGTTCCTTGTTGAGGGCGCCCTGAGCTGAATACATCGACGATATGAGTGGTCGGGCCGTGGCGGACCACTATACCATCATGATGCCTTCGAGTTTCGCCGCCGGCGGCGAGAACACGAAGCCGCCGGTTTCCGCTTCCTCGACGCTCGGCGGCAGGCGGGTCGTCAGCGCTTCGGCCAGGTGTTCGGTGACCGGCACCATCGAGGCGCCGAGGAACACCAGGCGGACGCCCAGATGTTCGCGGGCGACGCGTTTCATGTTGTCGAAAATCGCGCGCGCTTCTTCCTTGGCGCGGGCGCGCGTGATCACCACCTGGAAGCCGTCGCGGCCGCGCTCCTGCGCCATGTGTTTGATCAGCGCGTAGGCGTGGGTGATGGCGCTGCCATGCGCCGCCACCACCACCGCCAGATGGCGCGCCGCCTGCGCCAGGGCCGACAGATGGCCGCCGCGGCGCGTTGCGCAGTCGATCAGGACGAAGGCGGCGCCGCGCTGCATTTCCTGCAGGCAGACCGCCAGCCGTCGCCGGGCGCCGGCGTCCAGCGGGTCGAGTTCGCGCGCCGCCCGTGCCGCCGGGACCACATGCACCAAGGGTGCGGCCGACAAGGCCACTTGCCGCAGCGTACGCTCGCCCTCGATCGCATGCATGAGGTCGTAACGCGCCGATAGGCCGAAGGCGGCGACGGCATTGCTGGGCGCGGGGTTCTCGTCGATGATGACGACGGCATGACCGGCGGCGGCCAGGGCAACAGCCGTCTGCACCAGCAGCGTGGTGCGGCCGCAGGATTCTCGGCCCGAGGCAAAGGCCACGACTTGCGTCGCGCGCGTCCCGAACAGCCGCCGCAGGCCGGCCGCCTGGTCGCCCGACAGATCGATGTTCGCCGTCTCAGACAAGCGGCGACTCCTGCGGCTGGACTCCGCGCGGCGCCAGCACCAGGCCGACTTCCTCTTCGCGCAAGCGATGCGGCGAAGCGGCCTGCGGCTGCTTGAAGGCGCGATGCAGCAGGTAGTTGCGATTGGGCAGATGCAAGTCTTCGGGTACGCGCTGGCCATTGGCGACATACGAGAGCAGGAGGCCGTGACGCACCGCGGCGTCGAGCGCCGGCGCCAGCGAAGCGGCTTCGTCGACCTTGGTGAGGATGCAGCCGGCCAGATCTTCGCCGGCATAGGCGCGGATGACGTCGTCGAGCGTGTCGCCCCGGCTGGTGGCGTTGAGCAGCAGCAGGCGGTTGACTTCGCCGGCGCGCATCAGCATCGCCGCCTGTTCGGCCACCATGCGGTCGCGCTGGCTCATGCCGACGGTGTCGATGAGCACCATGTGCTTGTCGCGCAGGTCGGAAAGGGTACGGCGCAGGTCTTCGCTGTCGCGCACGATATGCACGGGCACGCCGAGGATGCGCCCGTAGATGCGCAATTGCTCGTGGGCGCCGATGCGGTAGCCGTCCGTGGTCAACAGCGCCAGGCGGTCGGCACCGTAGCGCACGACGCAGCGCGCGGCGAGCTTGGCGGTGGTGGTGGTCTTGCCGACGCCGGTCGGCCCGACCACGGCGAAGACGCCGCCGCGGTCGATGATGTCGTTCTCGTTGGTGAGCGTGCGCAGGCGGCGGTTGACGGCGCTCTTCAGCCACTTGCGGCCCTCGTCGGCGGACATTTCGGCGGGCATGTCGTCGGACAGCTTGCGCGCCAGCACGCCGGAGAACCCGGCCTCCAGCATTTCGGACAGCAGCAGCGCCTTGGCCGGCGTCTGGCGCGACATCTCGCCCCAGGCGAAGCCCGCCAGTTGCCGTTCCAGCATCGACTTGATGGCCTGCATCTCGGCCATCAACTGCGTAACCTGGGCCGCCGCCGGCTCGCCGCGGCGGCTTGTGTCGCCCGGCTCTTGCAGCGTCGCCGCCACCTGTGCGCTCGTCGGCGCCGCCGTTTCGCTGCGCGGCGGCAACGGCCGCAACGGCGGCCGCGCTGCCTTCGGCGCCGGCGCGGCCGGCGCCGAAGGCGCCTGCCAGGCTTGGAAAGGCGAGCGCGCCTTGGCGGAAAGACTGACCGTATAGTCGTCGTCGGCGACCGCCGGCGGCCGCGGCTGCACCGCCGCGCGGGGCACGGCGGGGCGCGCGGACGGCTGTTGCGACAGCGCGTTCAGACTGTCCGCCGACATGGCCATGATTTCGACGCCGCCGTCCAGCGCACGGT
>DAIEEM010000217.1 GCA_027325905.1 Rhodocyclaceae bacterium | reverse complement strand
CGGCGGCCAGGAGAGCATCGCGCTGGGCGAGGCCAAGCCGACGCCGCTGCCCGACTGGGCGCAGGCGGTTCTGGGCCGGCTCGCGGTGCCGGCATCGACGCTCCATCCGGTGGTCAGCAAGCTGGCCAACGGCATCACCCTGATCGTGCAGCCCGAAACGGTCGGCAATACGGTGAGCGTCTACGGGCACATCAGGAACCGGCCGGAGCTCGAGGTTCCCCAAGGCCAGGAGGGCTTGTCGATGGTTCTCGACCGCTTGTTCGCCTACGGTTCCGAGCACCTCGACCGGCTGGCCTTCCAGCGCGCCCTGGACGCCATCGGCGCCGAGGAGGAAGCCGGGGCCGACTTCGCGGTCAGCGCGCTGAAGGACCATTTCGCCGCGGCGGTCGATCTGCTGGCGGACAACGAACTGCATCCGGCCTTGCCCGAAGCCGCGCTCAAGATCGTCCGCGAGCAGGTCGCCCAGACCGTGGCCGGCCGCCTGAAAAGCCCCGAATACCTCGCCCAGCGCGCCCTGCGCGCCGGCCTGTTTCCCGCAAACGACCCGACCTTGCGCGAGGCGCTGCCGCAGACCGTATCCGGCCTTTCCCTCGACGATGTGCAGCGCTATTACCGTGCCGCGTTTCGTCCCGACCTGACGGCGATTGTCGTCATCGGCGACGTCAGCCCGGATGAAGCCAGAACCGTCGTCGAAAAAGCCTTCGGCGGCTGGAAGGCCGACGGGCCTCCCCCCGCAACGACCTTGGCGCCGGTGCCGCCGAACGCGGCGTCGCAAGTGGCGATTCCGGATGCCAGCCGCGTCCAGGACAGCGCCGTGCTGGCGGAAACGCTCGGCATCACGCGGTCGAGTCCCGACTATTACGCGCTCAAGCTCGGCGATACGGTCCTGGGCGGCGGGTTCTACGCGGCGCGCCTGAGCCGCGATCTCCGGAAGAACGCCGGGCTGGTGTATTCGATCGACTCTTCCATCGACGCCGGCATCAGCCGCAGCGTCTATTTCGTGGAGTACGCCTGCGATCCGCAGAACGTGTCCAAGGTTCATGCCAGCGTCGCACGGGAGATGGAAACGATGCGTCAAGCGCCCGTCGCCGCGGCGGAGTTGCAGCGCGCCAAGGCGATGTTGCTGCGCCGGATGCCGTTGGCGGAAGCCAGTACGGAGGCGATTGCCCAAGGCTTGATCGGTCGTTGGGCGTTGGACCTGCCCCTCGACGAGCCGACGCTGGCGGCGCAACGCTACATCGATCTCACGGCGGACGACGTCAGGACGGCGTTCGCCAAATGGCTGCGCCCGGAGGCCCTGGTGCGGGTGACGCAAGGACCGGCTGTACGCTAGGCGGCTCCGTTCGGTTCGAGATGCCGTGGCGTGAAATAAATTATTGCAAGTTCCGGTTGAACCGAACGGCATTGACGAGAGTAGATTATGGGGACGGTGCGCTGTACTGGCGGCGCGACCTTCAGGATCGTTTTCCTTCCTACCCATTCATGCGCGTCACCGTGGATTCAAGCCGCCGTTGCCGCGACGCGTATCGCCGGAGGTGCCCTATGATTGCCGCGCTGGTCGATTTGTTGGCCATTTCCTACCAGGCAGGCGACATGGCCCAGTTGGAAGCCATCGCGCGCAGCATGCTCGCCGCCATTCCGGACGACATCGTCGCCGTTCAGTTTCTCGGCCTGGCACTTTACCAAACGGGCCACATCAACAAGGCATACGAGACATTCAAACGCCTGGCTAGCGACAATCGACCGCTTGAAACCGGGGATGCCGCCCTGACGTGCGAGTTCGCAAGTACCGTCAGCTACCGGCTGGCGACGCAGGCGTATTCGGGACTCGCCGATGCCTGGTATCGAATCGCGCTGGTCCTGAGACGGTTCGATTTGCCTCAAGCAGCCAGCCGCGCGCTGGCGGCGTCGTCGGCTGC
>DAIEEM010000210.1 GCA_027325905.1 Rhodocyclaceae bacterium | reverse complement strand
TGAGGTCGGCAAACGGGTTGTGGGTGGCGCTCTGGTGCTTTTGGCCGCCGGCGCCGCTTTGCCCCGCCGCTTCGAGTTCGCGCATGTGCTCGTTGTCGTGGCAGTAGAGGCACAGCAACTCCCAGTTGCTGCCGTCGGGCGGGTTGTGGTCGTGGTTGTGGTCGCGGTGATGGACGGTCAGTTCGCGCAGGTTGGCCGTCGTGAAGCTGCGGGCGCAGCGACCGCAGACCCAGGGATATATCTTGAGCGCCTGCTCGCGGTAGCCCTGGTCGCGCTTGTCGGCGTCGCGCCGCGCCTGGGCGACGACGCGGTCGAGCTTTGAGGTATCGGGCGGCTTGGACATGGCGGTACGGCGGAGGGCGGGATGCGCCATGGTAGCGCATGCGGCCGGCGACCGGGCGGCCCAAGTCCCGGCCGCGCACGCAGCGGCAGGTGCCTCGCCGTTTCGCCGACGCCACCGGGACGATAGCGGGGCGCGACGTGCGGTTACAATGCGCTGTCCTTAGCCTTTGGCCATAAACACACCATGCGCATCCGCAGCTTCATCATGGCGACTTCCGCGGTCGTGGCCGTCGGTTTCTTCGGCGGCAGCTACCTCGTCATCGGCCGCGTCCTCGAACACACGGTGAGCGCGAATGCCCGCGAGTCGTCGTCGGCCCTGGCGCAGGTGACTTTCACGGGCATGTTCCAGCTCATGAGCACCGGCTGGCAGCGTGCGCGCGCCGTGCAGTTCATCGACGCCATCCGCGGCACCGCCAAGGACACGCCCACCGAACTGCAAATCTACCGCGGCCCGATCGTCGTGCGCGACCACGGCGAGATCGATCAGCCGCCGCTGGACGCCGCCATCCGGCAGGTCCTGGCGAGCGGCCGGGCGCTGACCGAGACGCCGGCGGGCGGCGTGCGCTACCTGATGCCGCTGGTGGCGGACGCGCGCTGCCTGCACTGCCACGAGTCGGCCAAGGTCGGCGACGCGCTCGGCGTCGTCGAAGTCAAGCAGGACTTCGCGCCGCTGGTGGCGCGGGCGCGGCGCGACTTCCTGCTCTGGCTGGCGGCGTTGGCGCCGCTGCTGATGGGGCTGGCGGCGCTGGGCGTGTGGCGCGTCAGCCGCCGCCTCGAGACCGCCATCGACGGCATCGACGGCGTCGTCTCCAAGGTGAACGCCGTCGCCGACCTGCGCAACCTCGAATTCACGCGCCACGACCCCGGTTTCGACGAATTCCGGCGCCTCTTCGGCCATCTCAACGAACTCGTGGAAAAGCTGCGCCACGTCGCCGTCGACAAGCACGTGCTGCATTTCGAGATCGGCCTCATGGAGAAATTCGTCATCACCTCGGAAGTGGTGCGCGACTGGGGCGAGTACATCGCCCGTCTGCTCGCCGAGATCAACACCGTGATGACGACGCACATGCTGTTCTCGCTATTCGAGGTCGGCGACGAAGTATTCGACCTGGAGATATTCTGGGGCCAGGTTCCGTCCGACGAGACGCGCGCCATGATGGAAGCGCACGTGCGGCGCCTGGTGGCGGAAGACCGCCGCTTCAGCGGGCTCTCCCAGTTGAGCCTGCACCACCACATGCCCGCCGCCGACGGCGCGGTGCTGGTGCTCGACGCCGAGGCGGTGGCGCTGCACACCAAGACGCTGATGGTCGACAACCCGAAGATCGGCGGCATCGTCGGCATCGGCGTCAACGCCACGGCGGCGGACGACGACACGCTGCGCCTGGTCATGGACAGCATCCTGTCGACCATGCTCAACGTCGTCGGCTCGGTCAAGGCTATCCACAAATACACGCGCGACATGGAGTACTACGCCACGCGCGACCCGCTTACCGATCTCTACAACCGGCGCGTGTTCTGGGAGCTGTTCGAGTACGAAGTGGCGCGCGCCCAGCGCCACGGCTACCATTTCGCGCTGCTGGTGGTCGACCTCGACAACTTCAAGCTCATCAACGACGGCCACGGCCACGCCGTCGGCGACAATTACCTGCAGGCCTTCGCGCCGGCGGTGAAGAAGATGCTGCGTCCCGGCGACATCTTCGCCCGCTACGGCGGCGACGAGTTCGTCGTGCTGCTGCCCGACGTCACGCAGGGCACGGCGCTGGCGGTGGCGCAGCGCGTGCTCGACGCCGTATTCGCGCTCGAGATCGATACGGCGAACGGCGCCAAGGTCAACGGCAGCGCCTCGATCGGCCTCGCCCTTTACCCGCTGCACGCCGACAACGCCAAGGATCTCTTCCTCTTCGCCGACAACATGATGTACAAGGCGAAGAGTTCCGGCAAGCACCAGGTCGGCGTGCCCAGCGACGAGGAAGTCGCCGAGGTTTTCCGCGACATGACGCAGACCACGGTGCAGGTGGTCGCCGCCATCAACGAGGGCCGCGTGGTGCCCTTCTTCCAGCCGATCATGGACCTGCAGGCCGGCCGCATCGTCGGCTTCGAGGTGCTCTCGCGCATCGCCATCGAGGGCGAGGCGCACATGGAGGCGTCGCGCTTCATCGAATACGCCGAGAAGGCCGGCGTCATCCACCGCCTCGATTCCATGGTGATGGAAAAGGCGCTGCGCACCGTCGTCGACATCGGCTTTCGCGGCTACGTCTTCATCAACCTCTCGCCGCGCGCCCTGGCGCTGTCGGACTTCATCGTCACCCTGAAGCGCATCGTCGCCGACTGCGGCATCGCGCCGGGCCAGATCGTCTTCGAGATCACCGAGCGCGACACCGTCAAGAACATCGTCGTGCTGGAGAAGCTGATCGCCGAGCTCAAGCTGTCGGGCTTCAAGCTCGCCATCGACGATTTCGGCTCCGGCTTTTCCTCCTTCCAGTACCTGCGGCGCTTCCCGGTGGACTTCCTCAAGATCGAGGGCGACTTCATCGTCAAGATCCTCGAGAACCAGAAGGACAAGTCCTTCGTCCAGACCATCCACCAGCTCGCCGCCGACCTCGGCATCCGCGTCATCGCCGAGCATGTCGAGAGCGAGGAAGTGCTCGCCGAGCTGCGCGCCATGGGCGTCGAGATGGCGCAGGGCTACTACATCGGCCGGCCGGAAGTCGCGCTCGGCGACAACATGCGCTGGCCGCTGGTCTAGGGCGGGCGCCGTGAAGAAGACGATTCCCATCGCCGCCGCCACGGACGCCGCCTGCGACGATGCCGAGGCCTTCGCCCTGATGGTGCTCGGCGACAGCATGGCGCCGGAATTCCTCGAAGGCGAGATCGTCGTCATCGAGCCGGCCGGCGAGGCCCGCGACGGCTCCTACGTGCTGGCCCGCGTCGACGACGACTGGATCTTCCGCCAACTGCGCCGCGACGGCGCGGGCTGGCAACTGGCGCCGCTCAACGCCTCCTACCCCGTCGTCGCCATCGCCGATTTGACGCCGGTGCGCGGCGTCGTCATCCAGAAATCGAAACCCGGCCGCCGCAAGGCGATGAAACGCTACGTCGATTGACCAGGAGTCACGCATGCCTTACTACATTTACGAAATCGTCGAACAGCCGATCCGGCAAGTGAAGAAGATCGGCGAGCGCCCGAGCTTCAAGGAAGCCGGCGCCGAAGCCAAGCAGTTGCGCGCCGCCGGCACCTACGCCGGCGCCGTCAAGGTCATCTTCGCCGAGAACGAGCTGCAGGCCGAAGACCTGCTGTCGCAGGTGCGCGAGGCGCCGCCG
>DAIEEM010000200.1 GCA_027325905.1 Rhodocyclaceae bacterium | reverse complement strand
ACTTCTCGCAGGGCGTGCCGAACATCATGTGCATGAAGTTGGCGGTATAGGAGAGGTCGTTGCGCGGATACATGAAGGGCTCGCCGCGGCCGTACTTGTAGGCCATGGCGACGATGGTCGGCATCTTGGCGATCAGGCGGTGCGCGGAAATGCGGCGGTGGTACTCGTCGCTGACGTCCATGGCGTCGTGATAGAAGGCGGACAGGGCGCCGACCACGCCCACCAGCACCGCCATCGGATGCGCGTCACGACGGAAGCCGGAATAGAAGCGGATCAACTGCTCGTGGACCATGGTGTGGTGCCGGATCACGTCCTGGAATTCGTCGTTCTGCGCCGGCGTAGGCAGTTCGCCGTTGAGCAGCAGATGGCAGGTTTCGAGGAAATCGCAGTTCACCGCCAGTTGCTCGATCGGATAGCCGCGGTACAGCAGTTCGCCCTTGTCGCCGTCGATGTAGGTGATCGACGACTTGCAGGCCGCCGTGGACATGAAGCCGGGGTCGAAGGTAAAGGTTCCGGTCTTGGCATACAGGCTGCGGATGTCGATGACATCGGCGCCAAGACTGCCGGTATATACGGGGAACTCGGCGCTGTTGCCGTCGATGTTCAATGTTGCCGTGCGTTGCGTCGTCATTTGAGAACCCTCTGCGAGGTTGAGTCTAACGATGGCCGTCCGCCGCGCCCAATGTGCGCAGGCTGTCGACCATGCCTTTTAATTGCGGATCGTCCGTCGCCGTGCGTCCGCTCACCAACTCCCATAAATCGTGGTCTTCCAGTTCGAGCAACCGCTCCAGCGCGGTAGCGGTCGCATCGTCCAACTCATCGCCCTAGCGCGCCCAGAAACGCTGGAAAACGATGTCCAACTCCAGCAGCGCCCGCCGGCAGTGCCAGCGTAATCTTTCGCGGCGGACGCGCTGTTGTTCGCTCATGTCGTCAGATCGCCCGCTTGACCATCATGTCCTTGATCTTGCCGATGGCCTTGGTGGGATTGAGTCCCTTCGGGCAGACGTCGACGCAGTTCATGATGGTGTGGCAGCGGAACAGGCGGTAGGGATCGTCGAGATCGTCGAGGCGCTCGCTGGTAGCCTGGTCGCGCGTGTCGGCGATGAAGCGGTAGGCGGCCAGCAGGCCGGCCGGGCCGACGAACTTGTCGGGGTTCCACCAGAACGACGGGCAGGACGTCGAGCAGCAGGCGCAAAGGATGCACTCGTAGAGGCCGTTCAACTCCTCGCGATCTTCCGGCGACTGCAGCCGTTCGCGCTCCGGCGGCGGATCGTTGTTGATGAGGTAGGGCTTGATCGAGTGGTATTGCTTGAAGAACTGCGTCATGTCGACGATGAGGTCGCGGATTACCGGCAGGCCGGGCAGCGGCCGCAGCACGATCGGTTTGTCGATCGGCAGCGAGTCGATGGCGGTAAGGCAGGCCAGCCCGTTCTTGCCGTTGATGTTCAGCGCATCGGAACCGCAGACGCCCTCGCGGCAGGAGCGGCGGAAGGCGATGGAATCGTCCTTGGCCTTGAGCTTGACCATGACGTCGAGCAGCTTGCGGTCGGTGGCGTCGATGTCGACCGAGATGTCCTGCATGTACGGCTTGGCATCCTTGTCCGGATCGTAGCGGTAGATCTTGAATTGAATGTTGCGTGTAGTCATCGTCATGTCCTCGAAGGGCCGCCCCGAGAGGGCGTGCGCCCCCCCATGGGGGGCAGCGAACGAATGTGCGCGTGGGGGGTCATGCTTGCCTCTTTCAGTAAGCGCGCGTCTTAAGCGCGATGCTCTCGACGGTCAGCGGAGTCAATTTCACGGACTTGTAGTCGAGACGGTTGCCCTCCTTGAACCACAACGTGTGCTTGAGCCAATTCTTGTCGTCGCGGCCATTGGGATTGGCCGGCGTGTCCGGCGCATCGTCGCGGACGTGGGCGCCGCGGCTTTCCTTGCGCGCCTCGGCGGAGATCATCGTCGCCACGGCGACCTCGATCAGGTTGTCGAGTTCCAGCGCCTCGATGCGCGCCGTGTTGAAGACCTTGGACTTGTCCTTGATCTCGGTGCGCTGCACGTCCTTTTGGACATCGAGTATCTTCTGCACGCCTTCCTTGAGCTTGTCGGCGAAGCGGAACACGCCGCAGTGGTTCTGCATCGTGCGCTGCAGGGTCAGCCGCGTCTCGTGCACGCTGGCGCCGTCCTTCTGGCCGTCGAGGCGGTCCAGGCGCGCCAGGGTCTTGTCGATCGACTCCTGGTGCAGTTCCTTGTGCGCCTTGGGCGACTTCTTGAGCTGATCCACGGCGGACTCGCCGGCGGACTTGCCGAATACCAGGAGGTCGAGCAGCGAATTGGTACCGAGACGGTTGGCGCCATGCACCGAGGCACAGGCGCATTCGCCGGCGGCGTAGAAGCCCGGCACGGCGACGTTCTGGCTGCTGCCCTGCGGCGCCACGACCTGGCCGTGGTAATTGGTCGGGATGCCGCCCATCTGGTAGTGCGCGGTCGGCACCACCGGGATCGGTTCCTTGAGCGCATCGACGCCGGCGAACTGCAGCGCGATCTCGTGAATGCCGGGCAGGCGCTTCATGATGGTCTCGGGCGGCAGGTGGGTGATGTCGAGCAGCACGAAGTCCTTGTGCGGCCCGCAGCCGCGGCCTTCGTTGATCTCGGTGGTCATGGCGCGCGAGACGACGTCGCGCGAGGCGAGGTCCTTGGCGTTCGGCGCATAGCGTTCCATGAAACGCTCGCCCTGCGAGTTCCGCAGGATGCCGCCTTCGCCGCGCACGCCTTCGGTGATGAGCACGCCGGCGCCGGCCACGCCGGTAGGATGGAATTGCCAGAATTCGAGATCCTCGAGCGGGATGCCCGCGCGTGCCGCCATGCCGAGGCCGTCGCCGGTGTTGATGAAGGCATTGGTCGAACTGTAGAAGATGCGGCCGGCGCCGCCGGTGGCGAAGATGGTGGCCTTGGCGTGGAAGACGACGATCTCGCCGGTTTCCATGTCCATCGCGGTGACGCCCAGCACCTCGCCCTCGGCGTCGCGGACCAGGTCCAGCGCCTGCCATTCGACGAAGAACTGCGTGTTGGCCTTGACGTTGCGCTGGTACATCGCATGCAGCATGGCGTGGCCGGTGCGGTCGGCGGCAGCGCAGGAGCGGCGCACGGGCTTCTCGCCGAAGTTCGACATATGGCCGCCGAACGGACGCTGGTAGATCTTGCCGGCATCGGTGCGGTCGAATGGCATGCCGTAATGTTCGAGTTCGACGACGACCTCATTGGCCTTGCGGCACATGAACTCGATGGCGTCCTGGTCGCCGAGCCAGTCCGAGCCCTTGATGGTGTCGTACATGTGCCAATGCCAATGATCTTCCTCGGAGTTGCCGAGCGAAGCGGCGACGCCGCCCTGGGCGGCAACGGTATGGGAACGGGTCGGGAATACCTTGGAAATGACGGCCGTCTTGAGGCCGGCCTCGGAGAGTTGAATCGCAGCGCGCAGGCCGGCGCCGCCGGCGCCGACGATCACTGCATCGAATTTGCGGACCGTGTATTTCACGTTCATAGCCTCCAAATGACCTGGATCGCCCAGCCAGCGTAGCCGACCAGGGCGAGGAGCGTCAGCACGTGCAGCATCAGGCGCACGGCTGTCGGTTTGACATAGTCCATCCAGATGTCGCGCACGCCGACCCAGGCGTGGTAGCAAAGACTGATGATGAACACGAAGGTGGCGAAACGGATGAGGCCATGCGACATCAGCGCACGCCAGCCTTCGTAGCCGTCGACCGTCGGCACGGCGACGATCATCAGCAAGGTATAGAGCGCCATGACGACGGCGGTGACGCGCTGAGCCAGCCAATCCTTGAGGCCGTAATGGGCTCCGACGACGATGCGGTTCATATCAGTAGGCTCCCAGAAGTTTCAGGCCGAGGACCGCTGTCAGCGCCAGGCTCACCGCCAGCACCGCCTTGGCCGAGGTGCACGCCTGTTCCTTTTCGACACCGATCTGGACGTCGATCAACAGGATGCGGATGCCCATGCAGAAGTGATGCAGGAAGGCCCACAACAGGCCAAGGAGGATCAGCTTGACGAGAGGATTGGCAACGACCGATTTCAGCGCCTCGAAGCTCTCCGCCGAGCCGAGGGAAAGCTGCAACAGCCAGATCAGCAGCGGCAGCATCAGGAACATGCCGATGCCGCTGACGCGGTGCAATATGGAGGCAAAACCCGCCAGGGGGAGTCTTATTGCCACCAGATTCAGGAACTTGGGCCGTTGCTTGGTTATCTCACTCATAGATTGAACTCCCGTAATGACACGGCGCACAATCGAACCGCATAAACGCCGCTTAACCCGTCAGAAAAAGTTGTGATTATAAACTCTCGCCGGCGCGCGTCAGCCGAGATCGTTGTAATAGCAATGATCCGCGGTCGAATACAAGCCGCGGCGCCACTCCACCGGCCTATCACCATAGGTATAGCTGACCCGCTCGACGGACAACAACGGACTGCCTTCGGTCACGCGCAGCAACTCCGCCGTGGCGCGATCGGCCGCCACGGCGCGAATGCGCTCCTCGGCGCGGATCATGCGCACGCCGAAGCGCGACTCAAACAGGCTGTAAAGGCTGCCGTGGGAATCCTTGAGCACATCAAGGCTGAGGCCGGCGAAAGTCTCGCCCGGCAGGTAGATTTCGTCGACGACGACGGGCTTGGCGGAGAATTGCAGCAAGCGACGCACGATGATGATCGGATCACCGAGCTTGATGCCCAACGTGCGCGCCGCCTCCTGACCTGCCTTGGCCCGCCAGCATTCGAGCGGGATGCTCGTCGATTGCTCGATGCCGCCCTTCAGCGGCACCAGGCGCAGGAAACGGAAGAACGCACGCGGATCGGAATGCGAGGCGACGAAAGTGCCCTTGCCCTGGCGGCGCAACAGCAGATTCTCGGCCGCCATCTCGTCGATGGCCTTACGCACCGTTCCCTGGCTGACGCTGAAGCGGCTTGCAAGTTCGATCTCCGACGGTATAGCCTCGCCGGGACGCCATTCGCCGGCTTCCAGGGCTTGCAGGATCAAGCCCTTGATTTGCCGGTACAGGGGACTGAAAGTCGGGGACTCTTGCGCCATGGGTTCGCATTGAAACACAAAATTTTATCGACGTCCATACATCATCTTATGTCTTTTATAAGACATAAGTTAGTTATTGACACATCCAAAGGGAACGGGCTACCATCCCACAACTATTTAGCCCGCGTTGACGGCGCCCTCGTCCCGATCTTCTCTTTCGGCGCGGCCAGGCCCGGCACGATATCGAGTTTTCACCCCAACCCTCGTCAAGGAGTCCATGATGGCCAAAGCCCCCGTTCGAGTTGCCGTGACCGGCGCCGCCGGACAAATCGGTTACGCCCTGTTGTTCCGTATCGCCAGCGGCGAAATGCTCGGCAAGGATCAGCCCGTCATCCTGCAGATGCTGGAATTGCCCATGGACAAGGCCCAGCAGGCCTTGAAGGGCGTCATGATGGAACTCGAAGACTGTGCGTTTCCGCTGCTCGCCGACATGATCGGCACCGCCGATCCCATGGTCGCCTTCAAGGACGCCCAGCAGGCGCTGCTCGTCGGCGCCCGCCCGCGCGGTCCCGGCATGGAGCGCAAGGATCTGCTGCTCGAGAACGCCAAGATATTCACCGCGCAAGGCAAGGCCATCGATGAAGTCGCCGCCCGCGACCTCAAGCTCATCGTCGTCGGCAACCCCGCCAATACCAACGCGCTGATCACCATGAACACGGCGAAAAGCCTGCCGAAGACCGCCTTCACCTCGATGATGCGCCTCGACCACAACCGCGCCGTCTCCCAACTCGCCGCACGGACCCACGCATCGGTGACCGACGTCGAAAAGATGGTCGTATGGGGCAACCACTCGCCGACGATGTACCCGGACATCCGCTTCGCCACCGTCGCCGGCAAGGCCGCACCGGCGCTCGTCAACGACGAAGCCTGGTACAAGAACGACTACATCCCAAAGGTCGGCAAGCGCGGCGCCGCCATTATCGAAGCGCGCGGCCTGTCTTCGGCCGCCTCCGCCGCCAACGCCGCCATCGGCCACATGCGCGACTGGAATACCGGC
Organism: Rhodocyclaceae bacterium; assembly: GCA_027325905.1. Classification (GTDB taxonomy): domain Bacteria; phylum Pseudomonadota; class Gammaproteobacteria; order Burkholderiales; family Rhodocyclaceae; genus Nitricoxidireducens. The sequence continues at coordinate 588 of DAIEEM010000200.1, read as the reverse complement.
ACCAACGGCAAGTGGGTCACCATGGGCGTCGTCTCCGACGGCTCCTACGGCATCCCCGAAGGCATGGTCTACGGTATGCCCTGCACCTGCGCCGACGGCAAGTGGGAAGTCGTCAAGGGTCTCGAAATCGACGCCTTCTCGCGCGAGAAGATGGACTTCACGCTCAAGGAACTCACCGAAGAGCGCGATGGCGTCAAGGATCTGCTAGGCTGATCCGGTAGCGGGCGGAACGGCATGAGCGTCTCTCCACTCCATCCCGCCCAAGCGCTCTACCAGGGCGCCGGGAAGCCCTTCCCGGCGCTTGCCGCCTGCGAGCACTACGCCGGCAGCGAAAAGCTCATCCGCAAGGCGCTCCATATCCAGGCCGAACTCGGGCCGATCTTCGACGTCACCGGCGACTGCGAGGACGGCGCCGCCGCCGGCCGCGAACGCGAGCACGCCGACATGGTCGCTACACTCGTCATGAGCGCCGACAACAAATTCGATCGTCTCGGCGCACGCATCCACGATGTCACCCATCCGGCCTGGCGCGAGGAACTGGCGACGCTCGTCGGCAAGGCCGGCGAACGCATCGCCTATGTCGTGCTG
>DAIEEM010000190.1 GCA_027325905.1 Rhodocyclaceae bacterium | reverse complement strand
TGCCGGGCACCGACAGACAACCCTCCTCGGCTTCGCATTCGCCCTCGCGGCTGAGGATTTCGGGGTTGATGAAGACCTGCAGGGCATTCTTGTCCTCTGAAACGTCGATGACGACGACGCGCTTGTGCACGTCGACCTGGGTCGCGGCCAAGCCGACGCCCGGCGCCGCGTACATGGTTTCGGCCATGTCGGCAGCGAGCTTGCGGATGCCGGCATCGACGACGTCGACCGGCGCCGCCTTCTTGTACAGGCGCGGATCCGGGTAGCGCAGTATGGGCAACAAAGCCATGAAATTCGGTCTATATCGATTGATGCTCGAAGGATTTGGGGGCAGAATCCCCAACTTGCCGGGAGATCGAGCTATGCGTCGCATTATATCTGCGCTGCTAATCTGTTTTTCAACCTGGGCTTTGGCCCAGGACACCAAGCCGCTGGAACTGGCGCCCGATGCGCCCGACCGGCACATCGTCGTGCCCGGCGACACGCTGTGGGGCATTTCGGCGCTGTTCCTCAAGGATCCTTTTCGCTGGGCGGAGATCTGGCGCCTCAACGCCGCGGACATCAAGAACCCGCAGCGGATCTATCCCGGCCAGGTGGTCATCCTCGACCGCAGCGGCGACCAGCCGCAATTGAAGATCGGCAAGCTCGTCAAAGCCGAGCCGCGCATTTACGTCGACGACGCCACGCAGCCGATTCCGGCGATCCCGCAAAGCGCCATCGAGCCTTTCCTGTCGCAGCCGCTGGTGGTGGAAGCCGGCACGCTGGAGAAGGCCGCTCGCATCGTCGCTTTCCAAGGCGGCAGGATCAGCGTCGGCGCCGGCGATGTCGTCTATGCCACCCAGACCAAGGAGAAGGCGGCCCAGTGGCAGGTCTTCCGCGCCGGCCAACCCATGATCGATCCCGACAGCGCCGACGAAAACAAGGGGCAGGTTCTCGGCATCGAGGCTACCTACCTCGGCACCGCCCGACTGCTCAAGGCGGGCGAGCCGGCGACGTTCGAGATTACGAGTTCGAGCGAGGAAATCGACCGCAACGACAACCTGCTGCCGACACCGCCGTTCGAAATCATCGGCTACGTGCCCCACGCACCGACCAAGCCGATCGCCGGCCGCATCATCAAGATTTACGGCGGCGTCGGCGAAGGCGGCAAGTTCTCCATCGTCTCGCTGTCGCGCGGCAAGCGCGACGGCCTCGAGGTCGGCCACGTGCTGGCGATCTACCGCACCGGCGCCGAGGTCGCCAACCTTTACAACGACAAACCGGAAATCTACAAGTTGCCCGAGGAACGCTATGGCCTGCTGTTCGTCTTCCGCGTCTTCGACCGCGTCGCCTACGGCCTGATCATGGAGGCGCCGCGCCCGGTGATAGAAGGGGACACGGTCCGCAATCCCTGAAGTGGACCAAGACCGTAATCTCGCCGCCTGGGTGCGCCTGACGCTGGTTCCCGGCGTCGGCGGCGAAAGCCGGCGCCAACTCCTCAAGACTTTCGGCCTGCCCGAGCGCGTTTTCGCCGCGAGCCACGGCGCCTTGAGCGCCGTCGTCGGCGAGGATCTTGCCCAGCGCCTCGCCACCCTCGATGCCGCCGCCGACATCGAGGCCGCCCTGGCCTGGACGCAGGAAGCCGGCAACCGCATCGTCACGCTGGCCGACGCCGACTATCCGCAATCCTTGCTCGAAGGCGTCGACCCGCCGCTGCTGCTCTATGTAAAGGGCCGCGCCGAACTGCTCAATCGCCCGTCCATCGCCGTCGTCGGCTCGCGTTCCGCGACGAAACAAGGCGCAGCGAACGCGCATGCCTTTGCCGCGGCGCTGTCCCGGGCCGGGCTCACCATCGTCAGCGGGCTGGCGCTCGGCATCGACGCGGCCGCCCATCGCGGCGCGCTCGAAGCGCCGGCGTCGACCATTGCCGTCATCGGCACCGGCGCCGACCGCATCTACCCGGCCGGCAACGCCGACCTAGCCCGCCTCATCGCCGAACAGGGCGCCGTCGTCAGCGAGTTCAAACTCGGCACGCCGCCGCTGGCCGCCAATTTTCCGCGCCGCAACCGCATCATCGCCGGATTAAGCCGCGGCTGCCTCGTCGTCGAAGCCGCCGAACGCAGCGGCTCGCTGATCACGGCGCGGTTCGCCGCCGAAAGCGGCAGCGAAGTCTTCGCCATTCCCGGCTCCATCCATGCGCCGCTGTCCAAGGGCTGCCACAAGCTCATCAAGCAGGGTGCCAAGCTCGTCGACACCGCCGCCGACATCCTCGACGAACTCGCCTGGGAGGCGGTCGTGGCGCCGCCGAAGGCTGCCGCCCATGTAGACGATGATCCGGTGCTGGCCGCGATAGGCGGCGATTTGTGCGATTTGGACACGCTTTCCGAGCGCACCGGCCTGGCGGCCGACGCCCTGCTGGCAAGGCTCTTGCCCCTGGAATTGGACGGCCGCATCGCCCAGCTGCCCGGCGACCGCTACCAGCGCCTCGATTGACCCCTGCTTGCAATCGCCTGCCGGAGGCGCTTATGATGCCGCGCTCATCGACCGTCGCCGCACCGGCTCCCCTATGACCAAGCAACTCATCATCGCCGAGAAGCCCTCCGTCGCCCAGGACATCGCCAAGGCCCTGGGTGGCTTCACGCGCCAGGGCGACTACTTCGAGAGCGACGAGTACGTGCTGTCGTCGGCCATCGGCCACTTGCTCGAACTGGCGGTGCCCGAGGAGTACGACGTCAAGCGCGGCAAATGGACCTTCACCCATCTGCCGATGATCCCGCCGCGCTTCGCACTGAACCCGATCGAGCGCACCGCCGAGCGCTTGAAGCTCTTGACCCGGCTGATAAAGCGCAAGGACGTGTCCGGCCTGGTGAACGCCTGCGACGCGGGCCGCGAAGGCGAATTGATCTTCCGCTACGTCGTCCAGCATGCGAGCGGCGACAAGGGCGACAAGCCGATCCGCCGCCTCTGGCTGCAATCGATGACGGCCGCCTCGATCCGCGACGGCTTCGCGCACTTGCGCTCGGACGGGGAGATGCTGCCGCTGGCCGACGCCGCACGCTGCCGCTCCGAAGCCGACTGGCTGATCGGCATCAACGGCACGCGCGCCATGACGGCCTTCAACTCGAAGGAAGGCGGCTTCTATAAGACTCCCGTCGGGCGCGTGCAGACGCCGACGCTGGCCATCCTGGT
>DAIEEM010000168.1 GCA_027325905.1 Rhodocyclaceae bacterium | reverse complement strand
CGCGCCGCACTGCGTCGCCTACGAAATGCTCTACGGCCGCGACACGCCCTTCATGGCGCAGGCGCGCGTCGCCGGCGCCCGCGTCGCCGACGGCCTGGGCATGCTCGTCGAACAAGCGGCCGAGGCTTTCTTCGTCTGGCGCCGGGTGCGACCGGCGACCGGGCCGGTGCTGCTGGTCTTGCGCGACGCCTGATGCGCAAGACCGTAGCGCACCGGCTGAAGCTCGGCCTGCTGGCCGCCTGCGTCGCGTTCCTCGCCTGGCAGGGCTGGTACGTGGGCTGGGTGCTGTGGTGGAAGCATTTCAATCCCGGCACCACCCATTTCATGAGCCTGCGGCTGGCGGAGCTGCGCGCCAGGAATCCGCAGGCCGAACTCAGCCACCAGTGGGTGCCCTACGCGAAGCTGTCCGTCAATCTCAAGCGCGCCGTGGTGGCGGCCGAGGACGACAAGTTCGTCGACCACGAGGGCTTCGACTGGGAAGGCATGCAGAAAGCCATCGAGAAGAACCAGAAGGAAGGCAAAGTGGTGGCCGGCGGCTCCACCATCTCGCAGCAACTGGCGAAGAACCTGTTCCTCTCGGCCTCGAAGACGCCCTGGCGCAAGGTGCAGGAGGCGATCATCACCGTCTGGCTCGAACTGTTCTGGGACAAGCGGCGCATCCTCGAGGTCTATCTGAACAGCGTCGAATGGGGCGAAGGCATCTTCGGCGCCGAAGCCGCGGCGCGGCATTACTACAATGTCTCGGCGTCGGCGCTCGGCCCGGAACAGGCGGCGCGGCTCGCCGTCATGCTGCCGGCGCCGCGCAAGTACGAGAAACATCCGTACTCGCCGTTCATGGACGCCCGCACGCAGGCGATACTCGGTCGCATGCAGTACTCCGAGTTGCCCTGATCGCATACAGCCGGCCGATTGCACCGGCGGCGAGGGAGGCGTGAACCGGGCCGCGCCGCCACTTTCAATGCAGGTCGAAGCGGATGCCCTGCGCCAGCGGCAGCGTCGTGCCCCAGTTCACGGTGTTGGTCTGGCGGCGCATGTAGTTCTTCCAGGCATCGGAGCCGGCCTCGCGGCCGCCGCCGGTTTCCTTCTCGCCGCCGAAGGCGCCGCCAATCTCGGCGCCCGAGGTGCCGAGATTGACGTTGGCGATGCCGCAGTCGCTGCCGACCGCCGAGAGGAAGCGCTCGGCGTTCCGCATGTCCAGGGTGAATAGCGCGGACGACAGGCCCTGCCGCGCGGCGTTGTGCAGCGCCAGGGCATTGTCGAAATCTCGATAGCGCATCACGTACAGGATGGGCGCGAACGTCTCGCGCTGTACGCTTGGCCAGCTATTGTCGGCGCGCATCAAGGTCGGCGCGACGAAATGGCCGGGGCGCGTCAGGCGGCTGCCGCCCGCCAGTACCTGCCCGCCGAGGCGACGGGTCTCCGTCACGGTTGCCGTGAAGGCCTCCACCGCCCGCGGGTCGATCAGCGGCCCCATGAGCGTGGCGGCATCGAGCGGATCGCCGACCCGGACTTGCGTGTACGCGTCGACCAGGCGCGCCGCCAATTCCTCGAAGCGCGACTCGTGCACGATAAGGCGCCGCGTGCTGGTGCAGCGCTGGCCGGCCGTGCCGACGGCACCGAAGACGATGGCCGGCAAGGCCAGATCGAGATCGGCCGTCTCGTCGACGATCGCGGCATTGTTGCCCGAGCATTCGAGCAGGCAGCGGCCGAAGCGGCCGGCGACGGTTTGCGACACCTGGCGCCCGGCGTTCGAGGACCCGGTGAAGGAAACCAGGGCGACGCGCGGATCGGCGGCCAGGCGCGCGCCGGCCGCCGCTTCGTCGGAAAGGAACAGCGTGAACACGCTTTCGGCGCCGTGGTACGCGGCGACCCGGTCGGCGATGCGCTGCAAGGCGATGGCGGTGAGCGGCGCCTTCGGGCTCGGCTTCCAGACCACCGTGTCGCCACAGACGGCGGCGATGAAAGCATTCCATGCCCACACCGCCGCGGGAAAATTGAAGGACGTGATGATGCCGGCAACGCCCAGCGGATGCCATTGCTCCATCATGCGGTGATGCGGCCGTTCCGACGCCAGCGTCAGCCCGTAGAGCTGGCGCGACAGGCCGACGGCGAAATCGGCGACATCGATCATTTCCTGAATCTCGCCGTCGCCCTCGGCTTTGATCTTGCCCACTTCCAGCGCCACCAGTGTGCCGAGGTCGTCCTTCTGGCGGCGCAACTCGTCGCCCAGGTCGCGTACGAACAAGCCGCGCCGCGGCGCCGGCACTTCGCGCCAGCGCCCGAAGGCGGCCTGCGCTGCCGCTACCACGGCGTCGTACTCCGGAGCCGTGCCGCGCCCGACGCGCGCCAACAACCGCGCCGAACTGGGATCCTCGGCCGCGAAGCTGCCGCTTCCCCGTAGCCAATGGCCATCGCCCGTCGCCGCGGCGGGATTCGCCTCGCTCAAGCCGAGGCGCGACAGCACGGATTCCGCGAGGGCTTCATGCGACATTGCACACCCCCCTTTCTGCGTCGGAGCATCTGGCCGGGCAATGACCCGGAACTATTTCTATAAAGATAGCCCCAAACTTTGCTCCCGTCGCGGAAAAGGGGCCGATCGGCGTATGGCGTGACCTGCCGCGGGCCGCCGCGGAATAATCGTCGCCGAGCTTCCCCGCGACGAATTAAAAACGGCGGGCCGCAGCCCGCCGTCTTTCGTTACCGCCGACGCAGCCTACTTGAAGGCGATGATCGCCTGGTCCACCGCCAGGCTCTCGCCCGGATTCGCCAGCAGCTTGTCGACGACGCAGTCGCGCTCGGCCTTGAGCACGTTCTCCATCTTCATGGCCTCGATCTTCGCCAGCACTTCGCCGGCCTTGACCTCCTGGCCCGGCGTCACGGCGACGGCGGTCAGCAGGCCCGGCATCGGCGACAGCAGGAACTTCGAGGTGTCGGGCGGCGCCTTGTGCGGCATCAGCGCCTGCAGGTGGGCGGCGCGCGCCGTCATCACCATGATGTCGGCCTGCTTGCCCCAGTGGAACAGCCGGTACTTGAGGTTGCGGCGCTCGACCTGCATGCAGAAGGGCTCGTTGTTGATGGTGCCCTGGTAGAGCGGCTGGCCGAACTGCCAGTCGCCGCGGATGTCGTAGAGGTCGCCGGCGAAGGCGACGTTCCAGCCCCCGTCGGCCTTGTGCACCGCGACCTCGTGGTCGGCGCCGTCCTCCAGGCGCACGACGAAGTCGGAACCCGGCGCGAATTCGTGGCCCGGCATCTGGCCGGAGATGCCCGTGTTGCGCTCCAGGTACTGGCGATGCATGGCGGCGGCGACGGCGATCAGCATGGCCGGGTCGTCGTGCGGCACGTCGCTGGCGTTGAAGCCCTTGCCGTATTCCTCGGCGATGAGGCCGGTGTTGAAGTTGCCCGAGACGAAGCGCGGATGCTGCATCAGCGCCGCCTGGAAGGAGATGTTCGACGACACGCCGCGAATGACGAAGGCATTGAGCGCGTCGCGCATCTTGGCGATGGCCTGGTCGCGCGTCGAGCCGTGCACGATCAGCTTGGCGATCATCGAATCGTAGTACATCGAGATTTCGCCACCCTCGTAGACGCCGGTATCGACGCGCACCGAACTGTCCTTGCCGACGGGCGGCACGTACCTGACCAGCCGGCCGGTGGACGGCAGGAAGCCGCGGAACGGGTCTTCGGCGTTGATGCGGCACTCCATCGCCCAGCCGTCGAGCTTGACCTGCTCCTGGGTGAACGGCAGCTTCTCGCCGGCGGCGACGCGGATCATCAGCTCGACGAGGTCCAGCCCGGTGATGAACTCGGTTACCGGATGCTCGACCTGCAATCGCGTGTTCATCTCCAGGAAATAGAAGCCCTTGTCCTTGCCGCCGACGACGAACTCGACGGTGCCGGCCGACTGGTAGTTGACCGCCTTGGCCAGCGCCACGGCTTGCTCGCCCATGGCCTTGCGGGTGGCGGCGTCGAGGAAGGGCGAGGGCGCTTCCTCGATCACCTTCTGGTGGCGGCGCTGGATCGAGCATTCGCGCTCGTGCAGATAGACCATGTTGCCGTGGGCGTCGCCGATCAACTGGATCTCGATGTGGCGCGGTTCCTCGACGTACTTCTCGATGAAGATGCGGTCGTCGCCGAAGGCGTTTTTCGCCTCGGTCTTGCACGAGGCGAAACCCTCGTGCGCTTCCTGGTCGTTGAAGGCGACGCGCAGCCCCTTGCCGCCGCCGCCGGCGGATGCCTTGATCATCACCGGGTAGCCGATGCCCTTGGCGATGTCGACGGCCTGCTCGGG
>DAIEEM010000255.1 GCA_027325905.1 Rhodocyclaceae bacterium | reverse complement strand
CCATCCGTGGCGCGCCGCTGCCCGTGGCGCGCGCAGAGACGTCGACTGCCCGCATCTCAGTTTCATGCGTCGCGGCAGACGCGCAGCGCCATGGAGCCCTGACATGCTCGGCCGCATCTATCACCTGCTGCTCAAGGAATTCCTGCAGATGAAGCGCGACAAGTCGGCGCGCTTCCGGCTGCTGGTGCCGCCCATCATCCAGATGCTGCTGTTCGGCTATGCCGCCACCTTCGAGGTCTTCAACGTCTCCACCGCCGTCCTCGACCTCGACCATTCGCAGGAAAGCCGCGCGCTGACGGACGCCTTCGTGCACAGCAGCCGCTTCCGGATCGCGGTGCCGACCGCCACGGAACGCGGCGTCCGCGACGCCGTCGAACGCAGCGACGCGCAAGTGGGGATAGTGATTCCGGCCGGCTTCGCCGAGTTGCTGCGCAAGGGCCGCACGGCGCCGGTGCAGGCATTGGTGGACGGCACCAACTCCAACACCGCGCTGATCGCCTTGGGCTACGTCGGCCAGATCGCCGGCGGCTTCGGCCAGGACTACGCCCGCAACCTCGCCGAGCGCACCGGCCGGGCGCAGGGCCGGCCGATGATCAATGTGAGCCTCGAAGAACGCTACTGGTACAACCCGAATCTCAACAGCCGCTGGTTCTTCGTTCCCGGCGTCATCGGCACGCTGGCGCTGATCACCATCGTGAACCTCACCGCCTTCGCCATCGTGCGCGAGCGCGAGGTCGGCACGTTGGAACAGATACTCGTCACCCCCATCCGTCCCGTCGAATTCATCATCGGCAAAACGCTGCCCTTCTTCCTCATCGGCCTGATGGAAGTCTCCATCGTCGCCGGCGTCGGCATGCTGTGGTTCCACGTGCCCTTCCGCGGCAACCCGCTGGTGCTGCTCGCCGGCACCTGCCTGTTCCTGCTCGCCGCGCTGGCCATCGGCCTCTTGATCTCCACCGTATGCACGACGCAGCAGCAGGCTTTCTCGTCGAACTTCTTCGTGCTCAACCCGATGTTCATCCTCTCGGGCTTCAGCTTCCCGATCGCCAGCATGCCGCCGGCGCTGCAGTGGCTGACCTACGCCGATCCGCTGCGCTACTACCTGGTAATCATCCGCGCCACCTTCCTCAAGGGCGTCGGCATGGAGGCACTGTGGCCGCAGATGCTGGCCCTGGCGGCCATCGCCGTCGGCCTGCTGACGGTCGCCGTGCTGCGCTTCAGGAAGTCGCTGGACTGAGCGGCGGCGGGATCACGCCCGCGGCTTTCCCTTCTTGCGCGGAGGTTCCGTCGCCTTGGCCTGGCGGACATCCTCCACCAGCCGGAAGTCGATCTTGTTCTGGTTCATATCCACGCGCATCATCTGCACGCGCACGCGGTCGGAAAGGCGGTAGCGCTTGCCGGTGCGCTCGCCGACCATGGCGTGCGCCGCTTCGTCGAAGTGGAAGTAGTCGGCGCCGAGCTCGGAGACATGCACCAGGCCTTCGACGAATACCGAGTCTAGGGCGACGAAGATGCCGAACGGAACGACGGCGGAGATGCTGCCGGCGAACTCCTCGTTGATGCGGTCCTGCATGTAGTAGCACTTGAGCCAGGCCTCGACGTCGCGCGTCGCCTCGTCGGCGCGGCGCTCGGTGGCCGAGCAATGCAGGCCGATGTCCTCCCAGGCGCCGGGCTCGTACTTCTTCTTGGTCAGCACCGCCTTGATGGCGCGGTGGATCATGAGATCGGGATAGCGGCGGATCGGCGAGGTGAAATGCGTGTAGCTCTCGTAGGCGAGACCGAAGTGGCCGACGTTGTCGGGACTGTAGATGGCCTGGCGCAGCGAGCGCAGCATCACCGTCTGCAGCAACTGCTTGTCGGGGCGGCCCTGGATCTTCTCCAGCAGCTTGGCGTAGTCCTTGGCGCTCGGCGCGTCGCCGCCGGTAAGCTGCAGGCCGAAGGTGCCGAGGAAATCGCGCAGCTTGGTCAGGCGCTCCGGCGTCGGCCCTTCATGCACGCGGTAGAGCGCCGGATGGCCGCGCTCCTTGAGGAAGTCGGAAGCGCAGACGTTGGCCGCCAGCATGCATTCTTCAATCAGGCGGTGGGCGTCGTTGCGCTCGTAGGGTTCGATCGACTCGATCTTGCCGTGGTCGTCGAAGACCATGCGCGTCTCGACGGTCTCGAAGTCGATGGCGCCGCGCGTTTCACGCGCCTTGGCCAGCACGCGATAGAGCGCGTCCACGTTCTCGAGATGCGGCAGCAGCGGCGCGAGCTTCTTGCGCGTCGCCGCCTCCTTGTCGTAGAGCGCCGCCGCGACTTCGGTGTAGGTGAGCCGCGCATGCGACCAGATCACCGCCGGATAGAAGCGGTAGCCCTCGATTTCGCCTTGTGCCGAGATCGTCATGTCGCAGGCGACGGTCAGGCGCTCGACTTCCGGGTTGAGCGAACACAGCCCGTTGGAGAGCTTCTCCGGCAGCATCGGAATGACGCGGCGCGGGAAATACACCGAGTTGCCGCGCTCATAGGCGTCGCGGTCGAGCGCGCCGCCGGCACGGACGTAGTGCGAGACGTCGGCGATGGCGACGATGAGCCGGAAGCCCTTGCCGGCGCGCTCGCAATAGACGGCGTCGTCGAAGTCCTTCTCCGTCTCGCCGTCGATGGTGACGAGCGGCAGCTTGGTCAGGTCTTCGCGGCCCTTCCAGTCGCCTTTCTGCACGACGTCGGGAAGCTTCCCGGCTTCTTCGAGCACGGCCTTGGCGAACTCGAAGGGCAGGTCGTGCTTGCGCAGCGCGATCTCGATCTCCATGCCCGGATCGGCGTAGTTGCCGAGAATCTCGACGACGCGGCCGATGGCTTGCGACTGCTTCGAGGGCTGCTCGACGATCTCGACGACCACCACCTGGCCGCCCTTCGGCTTGAGCGCCTTGGCGCCCTTTTCCGGCGGCGCCAGCAGGATGTCCTGCGACAGGCGGCGGTTCTCGGCGACGACGAACCAGACGCCGTGCTCCTGGTAGGCGCGGCCGACGACCTTGCGGTTGGCGCGCTCGGTGACTTCTACGATCTTGCCTTCGGGCCGGCCCTTGCGGTCGATGCCAACGACGCGCGCGATGGCGTGGTCGCCGTGCAGCACTTTGTCCATTTCCTTCGCCGAGAGGAACAGGTCGGCACCGCCTTCGTCAGGCACCAAGAAGCCAAAGCCATCGGGGTGGCCATCGACGCGGCCGCGAATCAGGTCGGCCTTGTCGGGAATCAGCCAGTCGCCGCGGCGGTTCTGCAATAGCTGCGCATCGCGCGCCATGGCGCCCAGCCGCCGCTGGAAGTCCTCATGCTCGAAGTCCTTGACGTCGAGCAGTTCGCACAGGCGCGCGAAGGAGACGGGAACCCCCTGCTCGCCGAGCGTCTGGAGAATGTACTCGCGGCTCGGCAGCGGCGTGTCGTACTTCGCGGTTTCGCGCTCGAACATCGGGTCGGCGCGGCGTATTTTCGAGTGCTTGGTGGCTTTGTGGTTTGACAATTCGGTCGATTCCGATAAAATTCGCGCCTCGCTCAAGCCTGCCCAGGTGGCGGAATTGGTAGACGCACTAGTTTCAGGTACTAGCGGGTAACACCGTGGGGGTTCGAGTCCCTTCCTGGGCACCAAGATACAAGCAAGGCTCCGCTCTGCGGGGCCTTTTGCTTTTAGCGACGGCTATTGGCGACACCCGCTGAGCGCATTCTACGCCGCCCCCTCGATTGCCGATGGATTCATTGTCCGGCGGCAAAGCGCAAACTAAATTCATTTTTCCCCGCATTTCCGCTTATCTTTGCCCCGCGATGCGCCGTAAATTCTCTTACGCAGTCGAGGATGGAGGCAAATCATGGTTTCCGATTACCGCAACCGTCACCAGGTCGAACACTTCCTGCGCAACGCCAGCGCGGAAGAACTGATCGAACAGCGCAGCCGCATCGAGAATTTGCAGGAACAGGCTCCGACGGCGCTCGGCGAAGCCGAGCGTCTGATCGCCCGCATCGCCTACGAACTGCGCTTCCGCGTCGCCCAGCCCATCTAAGCCCGACCGTTCGAAACCAAGACCGCGCCGCCGGCGCAGTCTTGCGTTGTGGCCGCTACTTGAACGGATGGCGCAAGACGATGGTTTCTTCGCGGTCAGGCCCGGTCGAGATCATGTCCACCGGCACGCCGCAGACCGCTTCCATGCGCTTGATGTAGGCGCGCGCGGCGGCGGGCAGGCCGTCCAGCGTCTTGACGCCGACGGTGCTCTCTTTCCAGCCCGCCAGGGTTTCATAGACGGGTTCGCAGGCGGCCAGGTCGTCGGCGCCGACCGGCAGGATGTCGGTGACGCCGCCGTTGAGCTTGTAGCCCGTGCAGATCTTCATTTCCTCGAGGCCGTCGAGCACGTCGAGCTTGGTCACGCACAGGCCGGAGACGCCGTTGATCTGGATGGCGCGCTTCAAGGCGGCGGCGTCGAACCAGCCGCAGCGGCGGGCGCGGCCGGTGGTGGCGCCGAATTCGTGGCCCTTGGTGGCCATGTGCTTACCGACCGGATCCTGTTTCTCGCAGGCATCGTAGAGCTCGGTCGGGAACGGACCGCTGCCGACGCGCGTGGTGTAGGCCTTGGTGATGCCGAGGACATAATGCAGCATGCCCGGGCCGATGCCGGCGCCCGCCGAGGCCGCGCCGGCGACGCAGTTCGACGAAGTGACGAAGGGATAGGTACCGTGGTCGATGTCGAGCAGCGTGCCCTGGGCGCCTTCGAACAGCAGGTTGGCGCCGCCGTTGTGGGCGTCGTAGAGCGCGCGCGGCACGTCCGCCACCATGGCCGTCAAACGCGGGGCGATGGCCAGCGCGCCGTCCAGGGTCTTCTGGAAATCGACGGTCGCGGCGCCGAGGAAATTCTTCAGCACGAAGTTGTGGTAGTCGAGCACTTCCGCCAGCTTCTCGGCGAAGGCCTTGGGCCGCATCAGGTCTTGCAGCCGCAGGCCGCGGCGCGCCACCTTGTCCTCGTAGGCGGGGCCGATGCCGCGGCCCGTGGTGCCGATCTTGTTGGCGCCCTTGGCGACTTCGCGGGCGACGTCGAGCGCCTGGTGGTACGGCATGATCAGCGGGCAGGCCTCGGAAATCTTGATGCGCGGCTCGGCGTCGATGCCGGCGGCTTTCAGTTCGTCGAGTTCCTTCAGCAGCGCCTCGGGCGAGAGCACGACGCCGTTGCCGATGTAGCAGGTGACGCCGGCGCGCAGGATGCCCGAGGGCACCAGGTGCAGCACGGTTTTCTTGCCGTTGATCACCAGCGTATGGCCGGCATTGTGGCCGCCCTGGAAACGCACCACGCCCTGGGCGTGGTCGGTCAGCCAGTCGACGATCTTGCCCTTGCCCTCGTCGCCCCACTGGGTGCCGATGACGACGACGTTACGAGCGGCGGTTTTCCCCATGTCAATCTTCCTTCAAGTCTGCGATGATCCATTCGTTGCCGCGACGCGCCAATATGCGGTCGCAACCCGCTTCCTTCCACGTTCCCTCGTGGCCCGGCAGCGCGGTCATCACGGTTTCCCCGCGCGCGCGCAGCTTCTCTATTTCGGTATGCAGCGCCTCGTCTTGCGGCCAGGGCGCGAGTATCGCACCCGCTGCGGTGGACGACGGCGCCAGACGCGCCAATTCGCGCAAGTCGAGCGAAAAGCCCGTCGCCGGACGGCCGCGGCCGAAGGACGCGCCGATCTGGTCGTAGCGCCCGCCGAGCGCCACGGCGCCCGGACTGCCGGCGCTGTAGGCGGCGAAGACGACGCCGCTATGATAATGGTAGCCGCGCAAGTCGGCCAGGTCGAAGCTCAGCGGCAGGCCGGGCAGCGCTTCGGCCAGCCGGCGCAGGCCGTCGAGGGCGGTGCGGATTTCCGGCAGGTCGGGCAGGTGCCGCGCGCCGGTGGCGAGCGCTTCGACGCCGCCGTAGCATTCGGGCAGCGCAAGCAGGGCCGAGCGCAGCGGTTCGGCGACGCCGGCGACGAGTTCGCCCAAGGTCGACGCATCCTTGGCCTGGAGCACGGCGAACAGTTCCTCGCGGGCATCGGGCGACAGTTCGGCGCGCGTCGCCAGGGCGCGGAAGATGCCGATGTGGCCGAGGTCGATGCGCGCCGGCGGGATTTCGCACAGGGCCAGCGCCTGCGCCAGCAGGCGCACGATTTCGATGTCGGCCTCGATGCCGGCGTGACCGTAAAGTTCGGCGCCGATCTGGATGGGTTCGCGCGAGGCGAGCAGGCTCGAAGGCTGCGCGTGCAGCACGCTGCCGCAGTAGCACAGGCGGGCGACGCCGCAGCGGTTGAGCAGGTGCGCGTCGATACGCGCGACTTGCGGCGTGATGTCGGCGCGGATGCCGACGGTGCGGCCGGACGCCTGGTCCACCAGCTTGAAGGTGCGCAAGTCCATGTCGTGGCCGCTGCCGGTAAGCAGCGACTCGACGTATTCGAGCAGCGGCGGCGCAACGAACTCGTAGCCGCCGCGCATGAAGGCGTCGAGCAGGCGGCGGCGCAACAGCTCCACCTGGCGCGCCTCGCCCGGCAGCAGGTCTTCAATGGCTTCGGGCAGCAGCCAGCGGCGTTTCGTGCTCATGTCACGTGACCAGGAAGATCAGCGCCAGGCCCAGCGCCATCGAAGCCAGGCCGATGAAGCGGATCTGGCCGTCGGCAAGCGCGATGGCGCGGCGGAACGTCTCGCGCCAGATGCGCGGCGAGAGAAACGGGAGGATGCCTTCGATGACGAGCATGAGGGCCAGGGCAAGCAGCAACGTCGCGGCCATCGGTCAGGCGGAATGGCGCCTCATCTGGCGGCCTTGCCGGCATTCTTCAGGTACTTGAAGAACTCGGAATTGGGCTCCACCACCAGGACGTCGTTCTTGGTCTTGAAGCTGCCGCGATAGGCTTCGAGGCTGCGATAGAAGGCATAGAACTCAGGATTCTGGCCGAAGGCGCCGGCATAGATGGAGGCGGCTTTGGCGTCGCCCTCACCCTTGATCTTCTGCGCATCGCGGTAGGCCTCGGCGACGATCACCTCGCGCTGGCGATCGGCGTCGGCCTTGATCTTCTCGGCCTCGGCGGCGCCCTGCGAGCGCAACTCGTTGGCGACGCGCTTGCGCTCGGTTTCCATGCGGCGATAGACGGCTTCCGATACCTCGGCCGGCAGGTCGACGCGCTTCAGGCGCACGTCGATGATCTGCACGCCGATGGCGCGCATGTCGGCGTCGGCTTTCTTCTGCACGTCGGCCATGATCTTGTCGCGCTCGCCGGATACGACGTCGTGCACCGTGCGCTTGCCGAACTCCTCGCGCAAGCCGGAATTCACGGTCTGCGACAGCCGGGTCTTGGCGACCGTCTCGTCGCCGTCGACCGAGATGTAGTACTTCATGACGTCGTCGATGCGCCACTTGACGAAGGAATCCACCAGCACTGGCTTCTTTTCGGCAGTGAGGAAGCGCTCGGGCTCCACGGAGTCGAGCGTGAGGATGCGCTTGTCGAAGAAGCGCACGTTCTGGATCAGCGGCCACTTGAAGGCCAACCCCGGCTCGGTGATGACCTGCTTGATCTCGCCGAGCTGGAAAATGATGGCGTACTGGCGCTGGTCGACCGTGAACAAGGTCATGGCCGCCAGCACCATCAGGCCGAAGGCGAAGGCCGCCAGGAAAGGCAGGTTGCGTTGCATCAGCGGTCTCCCCGTTCGCGCGAACGCAAGGAATCGCGCGAACGCGAATTCGAATAGATGCCGCCCTGATCGACCGCCGGCGTGCGTTCCAGTTGCGGCGGCACCTCGCCGGCCGGCACCGGCGCCGCGGCGGCCTGGGCCGCCGGCAGCGGCTCGCTCACAGCGGCCGCGGCGGTAGGCGCAGCCGCCGCCTGCATCAGCTTGTCGAGCGGCAGGTAGAGCAGGTTGCCGCCGCCCTTGGCGTCGATCATCACCTTGCTGGTGTTGGAATAGACCTGCTGCATGGTTTCGAGGTACATGCGGCTGCGCATGACTTCCGGCGCCTTGCGATATTCGACCAGGATCTGCTTGAAGCGCGAGGC
>DAIEEM010000152.1 GCA_027325905.1 Rhodocyclaceae bacterium | reverse complement strand
GGCAAAATCCACACGCCCGGCGCCGATTGGGTGCTCTCCAGGAGACTGGGAGTGACGCGGCCGGGCGGCGGTTCAACCCATATCGGAGATCGATACGATGAGTACTACCATGCGCCAGATGCTGGAGGCCGGCGTTCATTTCGGCCACCAGACCCGTTTTTGGAATCCCAAGATGGCCCCGTTCATTTTCGGCCATCGCAACAAGATCCACATCATCAACCTCGAGAAGACCCTCGCCAAGTACAACGAGGCGATGACGTTCGTCCGCAAGATGGCGGCCAAGAAGGGCACCATCCTCTTCGTCGGCACCAAGCGCCAGGCGCGCGAAATCGTCGCCGAGGAAGCCCAGCGCTGCGGCATGCCCTACGTCGACGAGCGCTGGCTCGGCGGCATGCTGACGAACTTCAAGACCGTCAAGCTGTCGATCAAGCGCCTCAAGGATCTCGAGCAAATGCAGCAGGACGGCAGCTTCGAGCGCCTGTCCAAGAAAGAGGCGCTGACCTTCAGCCGCGAACTCGCCAAGCTGCAGAAGAGCATGGGCGGCATCAAGGACATGCCCGGCCTGCCCGACGCCATTTTCGTCATCGACGTCGGCTACCACAAGATCGCCATCACCGAAGTCGGCAAGCTCGGCATCCCGGTGATCGGCGTCGTCGATACCAACCATTCGCCGGAAGGCATCAGCTACGTCATTCCGGGCAACGACGACTCGTCGCGCGCCATCCGGCTCTACGCCCGCGGCGTCGCCGATGCCATCCTCGAAGGCAGGAACCAGTCGGTCAACGAGGTGCTCCAGGCCGTGGCCGGCGACGACGAGTTCGTCGAGGTCAGCGACGAGGCTGCCGAGTAAGCGGCGGCAATCTCGCGGCACAGGACGCGAAGGACGCCAGGAGGTTCCGTGCGGAATTCCCGCTACAGCTCCGGCGTCCTTGGCGGTAAGCGAATTTTGAATTTGGAGTGAAGCAATGGCGGAAATTACCGCGAGCATGGTCAAGGAACTGCGCGAGAAGACCGACGCGCCGATGATGGAATGCAAGAAGGCGCTCACCGAAGCCGCCGGCGACATGGCCAAGGCCGAGGAAATCCTGCGCGTCAAGCTCGGCAACAAGGCCACCAAGGCGGCGACGCGCGTGGCCGCGGAAGGCATAGTCGGGCTGTATCTGTCCGGCGACGGCAAGCTCGCCAGCCTGGTCGAAGTCAATTGCGAAACCGACTTCGTCGCCAAGAACGACGATTTCCTCGCCCTGGCGAAAAATCTCGCCGAACTCGCGGCGACGAAGGGCCCGGCCGACGTGACGGCGCTTTCGGCGCTCGAAATCAACGGCGCCACGGTCGAAGCGACGCGCACCGCGCTGGTCGGCAAGATCGGCGAGAACATGTCGATCCGTCGCTTCGTGCGCATGCCGGCGCAAGGCAAGATCGCCTCCTACGTGCATGGCGGCGCCAAGATCGGCGTACTCGTCGACGTCACCGGCGGCGACGATCAATTGGCCAAGGATCTGGCGATGCATATCGCCGCCTCCAAGCCGAAGTCGCTCGACGCCTCGGGCGTGTCGGCGGAACTGCTCGACACCGAGCGCCGCATCGCCGTCGAGAAGGCGCGCGAAGCCGGCAAGCCCGAAGCGATGCTGGAGAAGATCGCCGAAGGCACCGTCCAGAAGTACCTCAAGGACGTGACGCTGCTGGGCCAGGTTTTCGTCAAGGGTGAGGACGGCAAGCAGACCATCGAGCAGTTGCTGAAGGCCAAGGGCGCCAAGGTCAATGCCTTTACGCTCTTCATCGTCGGCGAAGGCATCGAGAAGAAGGTTTCCGACTTCGCCGCCGAGGTGGCCGCCCAGGCCGCCGCCGCGAAGAAGTAAGCCGCCGTGCCCGCCGCGACACCGCGCTATCGCCGCATCCTGCTGAAGCTGTCGGGCGAAGCCCTCATGGGGGACGACGCCTACGGCATCAACCGCGAGACGCTTTGGCGCATCGTCACCGAGATCAAGGCGGTGGTCGACCTCGGCGTCGAAATCGGCGTGGTGATCGGCGGCGGCAACATCTTTCGCGGCATGGCCGGCGCATCGACCGGCATGGACCGGGCCACGGCCGATTACATGGGCATGCTGGCGACGGTGATGAACGCCATGGCGCTGGCGGATGCCATGCGCCAGGCGAATGTCCAGGCGCGCGTGCAGTCGGCGCTCAACATCGAGCAGGTGGTCGAGCCGTACATCCGCGGCAAGGCCATCCGCTATCTGGAAGAAGGCAAGGTCGTAGTCTTCGGCGGCGGCACCGGCAACCCGTTTTTCACGACGGATACCGCGGCGGCGTTGCGCGGCTCGGAAATCAACGCGGACATCGTGCTCAAGGCGACCAAGGTCGACGGCATCTACACCGCCGATCCGAAGAAAGACCCAAGTGCGACGCGCTTTACGAAGATTTGCTTCGACGAGGCCATCGGCCGCGACCTCAAGGTAATGGACGCGACCGCCTTTGCCCTCTGCCGCGATCAGAAGCTGCCGATCAACGTCTTCTCGATTTTCAAGCCCGGCG
>DAIEEM010000144.1 GCA_027325905.1 Rhodocyclaceae bacterium | reverse complement strand
GAGGTCCGCGGCGCGCATCGTCATTTTCCTGCCGGGTATTCTAAGGCGAATGGTGCGCCCGCCTCCTGTCTGGGATAATCTGCGCCATAACCGCCCCGCAGAAGGCAATGACCATGACCGACTATCGCCTGCTTGCGCCGCACGAACTTTGCCGGCGCTGCGATTCCGCCCAGTTCCATTTCGCCACCACCGACGAACTCGAAGACGGCATCGACATCATCGGCCAGGAACGCGCGCTCGATGCGGCGCGCTTCGCCGTCGACATTATGCGTCCGGGCTTCAACCTGTTCGTGCTGGGCGAGCCGGGCAGCGGCCGCCATGCGGCGATGCGCCGCCTGCTGGCGGACAAGGCCGCCTTGGTGCCGCCGCCGGACGACTGGTGCTACGTCAACAACTTCGCCGAGGCCGAGCGGCCGCGCCTGCTGCGCCTGCCGCCCGGCCGGGGGCAGCGTCTGCGGCAGGACATGCAGCAGTTCGTCGCCGAGCTGGGGCCTGCGATCACCGCCACCTTCGAGAGCGACGAGTTCCACAGCCGCATCGAGGCGATCCAGGAGGAATTCAAGGAACGCGAGGATGGGGCGCTGCACGAGCTCGTCGGTTCCGCGAAGGAACAGGGCATTGCGCTGCTGCGCACGCCGCAGGGTTTCGTCTTCGCGCCGATCAAGGGCGACGCGACCATGAGCGGCGAGGACTTCGAACAGCTTGCCGACGCCGAGAAGGAACGCTTCTCGCAGCTGACCGAGGAATTCGGCGAGCGCCTGCATAAGTTGATGCACCAGTTCCCGCGCTGGCGCCGCGAGATGCAGACGAAGATCCGCGCCGCCAGCCGCGACGCCATGGCGCTCGCGGTCGGCCACCTGATCGAGGAGTTGAAGGAGTGCTACCAGGACTTGCCCAACGTCACGGAGTTTCTCGACGCCGCGATGCGTGACGTGATCGAAAAGGGCGAGGACATTCACGAGCAGGCCCACGGCGAGGGCGAGGAGGAGGAGTTCTCCGGCAGCGTCTCGCTGCGCCGCTACCAGGTCAACCTGCTGATCGACCATGCCGGCTCGAAGTCGGCGCCGGTGGTTTTCGAGGACAGCCCGATCTATGCGAACCTCGTCGGCCGCGTCGAGCAGATCGCGCAAATGGGCATGCTGCTCACCAACTTCACCATGATCCGCGCCGGCGCGCTGCATCGTGCCAACGGCGGCTACCTGATGCTCGATGCGCTGAAGGTGCTGATGCAGCCCTATGCCTGGGAGGGGTTGAAGCGGGCGCTGAAATCGCGCCAGGTCCGCATCGAGTCGCTCGGCCAGGTCTATGGCTTGGTCAGCACGCAGTCGCTGGAGCCGGAAGCCGTGCCGCTCGACGTCAAGGTAGTGCTGTTCGGCGACCGCTACACGTTCTATATGTTGCGCGAACTCGACCCCGAATTCGAGGAATTGTTCAAGGTGGCCGCCGACTTCGAGGACGAAGTGGCGCGCGACGGCGGCAACGACGAACTCTATGCGCGGCTCGTCGCCACCGCGGCGTGGCGCGACGGCCTGCGGCCTTTCGCGGCGGACGCGGTGGCGCGCGTCGTCGAGCATGCGGCGCGGCTGGCCGGCGACGCCGAAAAGCTTTCGGCGCGCACGCGGCAAATCGTCGACCTGCTGCACGAGGCGGATCACGGCGCCGTGGCGGCGGGACGCGCCGCCGTCGGCCGCGAGGACATCGAGGCGGCGCTGGCCGCGCGCCGCGAACGCACCGGGCGTTTGCGCCGCAACGTGCACGAATACATCCGGCGCGGCATTCAGTTGATCGACGTCGCAGGCTCCCGCGTCGGCCAGGTGAACGGCCTCGCCGTCATCGATCCCGG
>DAIEEM010000252.1 GCA_027325905.1 Rhodocyclaceae bacterium | reverse complement strand
CCGCTGCCCTGGACCATGGAAGCGTCGATGCCCTTCTCCGCAAGCGCCTTGCGCGCAGCGGGGCCGACGCCGGCCGGCGCCGACGGAGCCGCCGCGGCCGAAGTCGCCTTTACCGCGGCGGGCGCCACAGCGGCTGCTGCCTTGGCCGCCGCCGGAGCGGCAGCCGACGCCTTCGCCTCGGTGTCGATCTGGGCGATGAGGTCGCCGGAAGCGACGGACTCGCCGTTACCCTTGATGATCTTCACCAGCACGCCGGAGTCGGGCGCGGGCAACTCGAGCACGACCTTGTCGGTCTCGATGTCGATCAGGTTTTCGTCGCGGGCGACGGCGTCGCCCTCCTTCTTGTGCCAACTGACCAGGGTCGCTTCGGCGACCGATTCGGACAGTTGCGGAACTTTGACTTCGATCAGCATGATGTCTCCGGGGGACTATTCTTTGATGCCGAGGGCGGCGTTGACGACTTCTTTTTGTTGCAGCACGTGCTTGGCGGCATAGCCGACGGCGGGCGAAGCCGAGGCCGGCCGCGACACCACATCGAGTGTCTGTCCCTTCTTCAGCAGCGGCTCCAGGCGGTGATGCTTGGCATACCAGGCGCCCTGGTTTTGCGGTTCTTCCTGGCACCAGATCAGTTCCTTGAAGTTCGGGTAACGCTTCAGCTCCTCGGCCAGGCGCCGGTCGTCGAACGGATAGAGCTGCTCGACGCGGATCAGGGCGACGTCGTCGATCTTCCTGTCGCGGCGCGCCGCCAGCAGGTCGAAATAGATCTTGCCGGCGCAGGTGACGACGCGCGTGACCTTCTTGGCGTCGGCCAGACCGACATCGCCGATGATGGTCTGGAAGGTGCCGTTCGCCAGGTCGTCGAGCGTACAGGTGGCGTCCTTGTGCCGCAGCAGCGACTTCGGCGTCATGACGATCAAGGGCTTCCTCAGCTTGCGCAGCATCTGCCGGCGCAACAGGTGGAAAATCTGCGCCGCATTCGACGGATAGCAGACTTCCCAGTTGAACTCGGCCGAGAGCTGCATGTAGCGCTCGAGGCGCGCCGAAGAGTGTTCTGGCCCCTGGCCTTCATAGCCGTGCGGCAGCAGCAGCACGAGGCCGCAACCGCGGCCCCACTTGGCTTCGCCCGACGACAGGAACTGGTCGATGACGACTTGGGCGCCGTTGGCGAAGTCGCCGAACTGCGCTTCCCAGACCACCAACTCGGTCGGCGTGGCGGTGGCGTAGCCGTACTCGAAGGCCAGCACGGCTTCTTCGGACAACACCGAGTCGAAGCAGAGAAAGCGGCCCTGGTTCTCCTGGATGTGCTGGAGCGGCCAATAGGTGCCTTCGTCCCACTTCTCGCGGTGCTGGTCGTGCAGCGCCGCGTGGCGGTGGAAGAAGGTGCCGCGGCCGACGTCCTCGCCTGAAACGCGCACGCTGTAGCCGGCGGCGACAAGCGAGGCGTAGGCCATGTTCTCGCCCATGCCCCAGTCGACGGGAAGTTTGCCCTCGCCCATCAGCTTGCGGTCGTCGATGATCTTCTGCACGCGCGAATGCAGCGTGAAATTGGCCGGGATGTCCGTGAGGCACTTCGCCAGGCGCTGGAGCTCCGCCTTCGACACCGTGGTGTCGCACTTTTCCGTATACGGCACGCCGACATAGGGCGTCCAGTCGATGGCGAACTTGCTCTTGTAGTCGGAAATCACCGGGTCGATCAGGTGATGGCCGGCGTCGAGCGCGGCGCGGTAATCTTTGATCATTTGCTCGGCCTCGGCGGCGCCGATAACGCCCTGCGCCGCCAGCTTGTCGGCGTAGAGCCTGCGGGTGCCGGGATGCGCGGCGACCTTCTTGTACATCA
>DAIEEM010000078.1 GCA_027325905.1 Rhodocyclaceae bacterium | reverse complement strand
CGCAGCGCCGCGAAGTCGGAGACGTGCTGGTTCTCGGTGAGCTCGAGGACGATTTGCCGCGTCCGCAGGCCGAGCGTGTCGAGCAGCTTTTGCGTGCTGCCGTCGGTGAATGCGGGATCGGCGAGGCAACTGACGCTGACGTTGAGGAACAGGCGGCCCGGCAGCTTGAGGCGGGCGAATTCGTGCAGCACGACTTCGCGGCAGAGGCGCTCGAATTCCGTGACCAGCCCGGTTTCGCGGGCCAGGCCGAACAGCACCTGCGGCGAGTGCAGGGTCGTGCCGGCCGGTCCGCGGATCAGGCCCTCGAAGCCGAGATAGCCGTGGCCGCGAAAGTCGAGGATGGGCTGGAATACGGCCGCGAGATCGCGGCGCTGGTAGATCTGGAAAAAGGCGCGCAGGTTGTCCTGGTTCAGCCAGGGCGCATCGTCGGCCTGCAGCGGCGCCGAATGGGTACTCATCAACAGTCGCTCGAGGGCGTCACCTGAAATCATTTTGCCTGCCTCCTGTGTGGCAACCTGGCGCCGAAAAAAGCCAAGTCCTCTCGTCGGTGGCGGCAATCTATTCGGCGCCGGTTACGTCGCCGTGACACTCGGGCGATTTTCCTCAGGCGGTCGACTCCAGTTCCTTGAGGGCGCTGTACTTGGCGCGCGGATTCCTGGCATGGCTGTTGACGCAGCCGGCGTACTGCTGGTCCTCGAAGGCGATATGGTCGGACAGCCACTCGCCGACCAGGAAGGGCAGCAATCCAGCCGCCCGACGCACGCCGCCTTCGTTGAGGCCGGTATCGAATTCCGCCACGCGGGCGATCAGCGCGTCGTGCGCCAGCTTGTGGCGGGCGAAGTTGGGATAGCCGGCGATCCGCATCAGGCGTTCCTCATCGGCGAAATGCGTGCGGATGTAGGTGCCGAGGGCGGCGATGGTCTGGCGCAGCAGTTCGTCGGAGGCATCGCTGTCGCGGCGGGTGCCCTCGTAGAGATCATCGACGATGGCGAAGAGTTGCTTGTGCTGGTCGTCGAGGTCGTCATGGACGACGCTGAAGAATTCCTTCCATTCGAATACAGGCATGCGAGTGTCTCCTCTGGCTTGACGATAAGGTAAAGGCGTGAATCGCGCCGTGGCGTTCGTCGCGTCGGCCATTGTCGGCCCGCCGTCGTTGCGGGACTATTAAGCGTGCATGTCCGCCGCCGACATCCGCCGCTCGCGCCGTCATCACAAATCCGTAACGCGGCGGCAACCTGCGGCGCCGATACTGCGGCAGCTTCGGCTTGCTCTTGCCTGTCCGCGCTTCGGGCGGGGCGAACTCTCCCAATTCTCCCCGTAGCCAGACCAACGAGGGTGCAATGCGCAAGACTTCAGTCAAAAACGCAGCCCAGGCACCCGACTGCGACGCTTGCGCCGGGGAACTCGGCGGGCTCCTCAAGGAGCGCACGCTCAGGGCGAGCTTCCGGCCGGTGGCGGACTTCGGCAACTGCGACATGCTCGGCTACATCGCGGCCGTGCGCGGGCCGGCCGGCATGCTGCACGGCTCTTTCGAGCAATTGTCGCGCATGTCCCGCAAGCTCGGGATGCTGCAGGAGTTCGCCCGCGAGGCCGTCGCCGTCGCCGTACAGCGCTTCCTCGACAACGATGCCAGGGGCGTGCTGTTCGCGCCCCTGCCGGCGGCAGCCGTCGAAGAGGCGGGCGCGGGCCTGGCGGACGAGTTGTACGAACTGGTCGACGGGCTCGGCTGCCACAGCGGGCGCGTCGTCGTGCTGATGCCGCGCATCGATCACGACAAGCTCGACGTCGGCGCCGAGTTCGCCGCCGGCCTGCGCGATCGCGGCTTCCGCATCGCCGCGCGCAGCTTCGGCTGCGGACTGGCGGAGCGCCGGCTGTGGTCGCGGGCGGCGCCCGATTTCGTCCTGCTGGACGAACATCAGATCGAGGGCATCGATCTCGCCACGGTGTGCAATACCGGATTCTTCGAGCAGTTAACTAACGAAATTGGCCGGGGCTGCCGGATCGTCGCCGACGGCATCCGCAACAGCAACGACTTCAATGCCCTGCAACAGCTCGGCATCGCCTACGGCGCCGGGGATTTCATCGGCCGAGCCAATCCGGTGCCGCCGCGCGCCATGCCGGCGGCAGCGCACAAGGCGATCGCCGCCGCCTGCGAATGCAGCGCCGATGCGCCGGGGGCGCCGGGCAGCATCCTGGAGCGCCTGCTGGCGCGGTCCGTGCCGGTGACGCCCGCTGCCAGCGCCGAAGAGGTGTTCATGCTGTTCGAGCACAATCCCGACTTGCGCGCCATCGCGGTGGTGGAGAAAGGCGTACCGCGCGGCCTCATCTCGCGCTACGAGATGGTGGACAACATGGCCCGTCCCTACCGCCACGAGCTTTACGGCCGCAAGCCGTGCACCCGCTTCATGGACGCGCAGCCGCTGGTCGTCGACATCGGCGTCTCGCTGCCCGAACTCTCCGAGATCGTCGTCGGCGCCGACCCGCGCCACCTCATCAGCGGCTTCATCATCACCGACCGCGGCCATTACCTCGGCATGGGCTCGGTGCAGGACCTGGTGCGCGAAGTGACGGCGATGCAGATGGAGGCGGCGATGTACGCCAATCCGCTGACGCAGTTGCCCGGCAACGTGCCGATCAACCAGCACATCGACAACCAGCTCGCCGCCCTGGAGCCGTGCTGCATCGCCTACTGCGACCTCGACCACTTCAAGCCCTTCAACGACGTCTATGGCTACGCCAAGGGCGACGAGGTCATCCAGTTGACGGCGCGCGTGCTATCCGGCGCCTGTCATGCCGAGCGGGATTTCGTCGGCCATATCGGCGGCGACGACTTCGTCATGATCCTCAAGGGCGACGACTGGGAGGCGCGCTGCCGGGCGGCGCTGGAACGCTTCGGCGCCGAAATCCTAGGCTTCTTCAGCCACGACGACATCGAGCGCGGCGGCTACATCACCGAGAACCGCAAGGGGGAGATGGAGTTCCACCGCCTCACCTCGCTGT
>DAIEEM010000030.1 GCA_027325905.1 Rhodocyclaceae bacterium | reverse complement strand
CAGCAGCGCCGGCAATGCCACCCAGTTGAGCAACCATTGGGTCTTGGCCGTGCGCGAACACCTCGACCGCTACCGCCAGCCGATCCTGCAGGCGACGCCCGTGGCGGCCGTCAACGGCCTGCCGCCAAAATTCGAAAGCGTCTACGGCGCGCAGGGATTGGCGCTGCAGAAGGCATTGCAAGGCTTCGACCGCCGCGCCGGCTACCCGATGGCCTGGTTCTTCCACATGCTGACCACCAAGACGGTTCCGCATGCCCTCGCCAACGCTGTCATCGAGGACGTGCAGGCGGGGTTCCACTACTTGCCGGACCGCGACACCCAGGTAGTGCGGGACTGGCTGCATCGGCCCTACGGGTTCTAGGAGCCCTCCCGTATCCGGCTGGCGGGAAGCCGCGTCGGTTTCGGGCTACGGTCAGGAGCGCCGCACCAGTTTGAAATGGTCGACCATGGCCCGCAGGCCGGAAGCGGTCTTGCTGAGGTCGCCGACGGCTTGCCAGGCATCGAGCGCCACTGAGGTGTTCTGGTCGATGAGCGCGGACATCTTTTCCATGTTGGCGGCGACTTCGTCGCTGGCGGACGCTTGTTCGCGCGCGGCGGTGGCGATGTGCTCGGCCATGTCGGCGACTTCCGCGCTCGATGCCTTGATCTCCTCGAGACCGCTGACGCTGGTGCGCATCATACCGATGCCCTGTTCGACTTCCTGAACCGCCTGGCCCATCGACGCGACGGCCTTGTCGGTGACCTGGCGGAACTCCGTCACCGTCGCCGTGATGTCGGAGGTCGAGGCGCCGGTTCGTTCGGCGAGCTTGCGCACTTCGTCGGCGACGACGGCGAAGCCGCGGCCCTGTTCGCCGGCGCGTGCCGCCTCGATGGCGGCATTCAGCGCCAGCAGGTTGGTCTGGTCGGCGATTTCCTTGATAGTGTTGGTGATGTCGCCGATCTTCTGGATGGCGTGGTTCAGTTCGCCGATGCTGGCGCTGGATGCCTGCA
Organism: Rhodocyclaceae bacterium; assembly: GCA_027325905.1. GTDB lineage: Bacteria > Pseudomonadota > Gammaproteobacteria > Burkholderiales > Rhodocyclaceae > Nitricoxidireducens. Next base: position 657 of record DAIEEM010000030.1, on the reverse strand, counting down.
CGGCATCGACGACGCGCGTGGTGGCGGCCATGCTGCTCGACATGCTGGCGGTGCTGTCGCCGACCAGCGACCGCGAGTGCACGGCGGCCTCGGCGGTGCGCCCGGCGCTGGCCGCCACTTCGGTGACGGTGGCGGTAAATTCCTCGGTCGTCGCGGCGACGCTCTGAACCCGATCGCGCTGCTCCTTCGACTGGTCGACGAGGTGGCTCATTTCGTCGTTGAGGCGGCGGCATTCGACGTCGATGGTCGACGACGCCAGGCGAATCTCGTCGAGCATGACCTTGAGGTGCACCTGCATGGTCGCCAGGGCGTGCATCAACTGGCCGGCTTCGTCGAGACCGGAGATATCGATATCGTCGGTCAGGTTGCTTTGCGAAATGCGGTCGAAATGACGGATGGCGCGACGGATCGGATCGACGATGGCGCGGACCAGGAAGAAGGCGAAGATCGTCACCAGCACAAGGCCGGCGAGCGTGCCGGCGATGCTGACGGCGCGGATAAACCGGAAGCGTTGCTGCGAACTCTCGAAGTTTTTTTCGCCGCTCTTGGCCAAGTATTGCTGGAGCGCGTCGCCGCGCGCCATCACTTCGTCGTAGAGCGGATTGACCTTGGTGAGCAGTACGGTGCCCGCCTTGTCGTAGTCGCCGGCGCGCAGCG
>DAIEEM010000028.1 GCA_027325905.1 Rhodocyclaceae bacterium | reverse complement strand
GCGGGCCACAGCCTGGGCGAATACTCGGCGCTGGTCGCCGCCGGCGTACTGCCGCTGGCCGACGCCGTGCCGCTGGTCGAACTGCGCGCCAAGGCGATGCAGGAAGCGGTGCCGGCGGGAGAAGGCGCGATGGCGGCCGTTCTCGGCCTCGACGCCGCGACGGTGATCGCGGTATGCGTCGAAGCGGCGCAAGGACAGGTGGTGCAGGCGGTCAACTTCAATGCCCCGGAACAGACGGTCATCGCCGGCCACAAAGCCGCTGTCGAGCGTGCCGCCGAGGCCTGCAAGGCCAGGGGCGCCAAGCGCGCCGTGATGCTGCCGGTATCGGCGCCTTTCCATTGCGCGCTGATGCAGCCGGCGGCAGAAAAACTCAAGCTGCGCCTGGTGGAGCTCGCCTTCGCCGCGCCGCAGATCGCCATCGTCAACAACGTCGACGTCGCCACGCCCACCGATCCGGCTGCAATCAAGGACGCGCTCGGCCGCCAGGCCGCCGCGCCGGTGCGTTGGGTCGACACCATGCGGGCGATGCAAGCCGCGGGCGTCAGCCACATCTTCGAATGCGGTCCGGGCAAGGTGCTGTCGGGGCTGGTGAAGCGCTGTGTCGACGGGCTGGCGGGCGGCGCCATGGCCGATCTGGCCGGCGTGGAGGCGGCGCTGGCCGTCGTGAAGGGATAAGGACATGACTTCGCTCCAAGGACAGGTGGCATTGGTCACCGGCGCCACGCGCGGCATCGGTCGCGCCATCGCAGCGGCATTGGGTGCGGAAGGCGCCACCGTGATCGGTACCGCGACATCGGCCGCCGGTGCCGCCGAGATTCAGCAGGGCTTCGATGCCGCCGGTATCGCCGGTTGGGGCGCGGTGCTCGACGTCACGGATGCGGCGGCCTGCGAGGCGCTGATCGCCGAAATCGAAAAGAAGTTCGGCGCCGTCGCCATCCTTGTGAACAACGCGGGGATTACCAAGGACAACCTCTCGATGCGCATGAAGGAGGAGGAATGGGACGCCGTGATGGACACCAACCTCAAGGCCGTGTTCCGCCTCTCCAAGCTGGTCATGCGCGGCATGATGAAGGCGCGGGCCGGCCGCATCGTCAACATTACGTCGGTGGTAGGCGCCGCCGGCAACCCCGGCCAGGCCAACTATTGCGCGGCCAAGGCCGGCGTCGCCGGCATGACGCGCGCCCTGGCGCAGGAACTGGGCAGCCGCAACATCACCGTCAATTGCGTGGCTCCCGGCCTCATCGACACGGACATGACCCGTGCGTTGCCGGAAGGGCAGCGCGACGCGATTTTGCAGAGGGTGCCGTTGAACCGTTTCGGCAAGGCCGACGAGGTGGCCGCCGCCGTTGTGTTCCTCGCCGGTGCCAAGGCCGGCTACATCACGGGAACGACGCTGCAGGTCAATGGCGGCATGTACATGGTTTGACCGACATCGGAACGTCCCGATTTTGGTAGACTACGCAGGTTTCACCATCACACCCGATAATCAGGGAAGGAGCAATAAATGGAGAACATCGAACAACGCGTCAAGAAAATCGTCGCCGAGCAACTTGGCGTCAACGAGGCCGACATCAAGATCGAGTCCTCGTTCGTCGACGATCTGGGCGCCGATTCGCTCGATACGGTGGAACTGGTCATGGCCCTCGAGGAAGAGTTCGAGTGCGAAATTCCGGACGAGGAGGCCGAGAAGATCACCACGGTTCAGCAAGCCGTCGACTACATCAACAAGAACCTCAAGAAGTAAGCGGCGCCAGCCGCCGCCGTACAACCCCCGTCATCGCTGGAGATCACCTTGTCGCGTCGTAGAGTCGTCGTGACCGGTTTGGGCGTCGTCTCACCGGTCGGCAATACCGTGTCCGAAGCCTGGGCAAGCATCGTCGCCGGCAAGAGCGGCGTCACTGCCATCACCCGCTTCGATGCCAGCGGCTTCAAGTCGCAGGTCGCCGGCGAGGTCAAGGGCTTCGACGTGGCGGCCTACCTGTCGCCCAAGGAAGCGCGCCGCATGGATACCTTCATCCATTACGGCATGGCGGCGGGCATACAGGCCATCCGCGACTCGGGCCTGGAGGTGACGGCGGACAATGCCGATCGCATCGGCGTAAACGTCGGCTCGGGGATCGGCGGTCTGCAAATGATCGAGGAGACGCATAACGACTTCCTCGGCGGCGGGCCGCGCAAGATATCGCCCTTCTTCATTCCGGCCACGATCATCAACATGATCTCCGGCAATCTGTCGATCATGTTCGGTCTCAAGGGGCCGAACCTCGCCGTGGTGACGGCCTGCACGACGGGCCTGCACGCCATCGGCACGAGCTATCGCATGATCCAGTACGGCGATGCCGACGCCATGGTCTGCGGCGGCGCCGAATCGACCGTGACGCCGCTGGCCATCGGCGGCTTCGCCTCGGCGCAGGCACTGTCCACGCGCAACGACGATCCGGCGACGGCCAGCCGTCCCTGGGACAAGGACCGCGACGGCTTCGTGCTCGGCGAAGGCTCCGGCGTCATGGTGATCGAGGAGTACGAGCACGCCAAACGGCGCGGCGCGAAGATCTACGCCGAACTCGCCGGCTTCGGCATGAGCGGCGATGCCTATCACATGACGGCGCCGGACACCGACGGTCCGCGCCGCAGCATGGTCAATGCGTTGAAGGATGCCGGTCTCAACGCCGACCAGGTGCAATACGTCAATGCTCACGGCACCTCGACGCCGCTGGGCGACAAGAATGAAACCGAGGCCATCAAGCTCGCCTTCGGCGACGCGGCCAAGAAGCTGGTCGTGAACTCCACCAAGTCGATGACGGGACATCTGCTCGGCGGCGCCGGCGGACTCGAATCGGTACTGACGGTGCTTGCCGTGCATCACCAGATTTCACCGCCGACCATCAATATCTTCGCGCAGGATCCGGAGTGCAATCTCGACTACTGCGCCAACACCGCGCGGCAGATGAAGATCGACGTCGCCATGAAGAACAACTTCGGCTTCGGCGGCACCAACGGCACGCTGGCGTTTCGCCGCGTGTAAGCGGGCGGGGCGGTGCGACTGCCCGTCACGCTGCGGCTGAAACCCTCGCCGACGCTGGCCGCAGCGCTCGTCTTCGCGCACGGCCTTGTCGCAGTCGGCGCGGCGGCGATGGTCCGGCCGCTCGCCTTGCTGTTTCCATCCCTGTTGCTATTGGCGCTATCGCTGGCGTTCACCCTACGGCGGCACATCTTGCGGCCGCCGCTGCTGGCACTGACGCTCAAGGCCGACGGCGCGCTGGAGGTTGAGTTCAGCGACGGTCGTCGCGGCGTCGTGCAGGTCCGGCCGCAAACGACGGTGTTCCCGTGGCTGGTGGCCTTGCTATTGCGAAGCGAAGGGCACGGCCTGGCGCTGGCGCTGCCCCCCGATGCGCTGGCAGGCGAAGGACATCGGCAACTGCGCCTATGGCTGCGCTGGAGGGCTAGCGCGACGAAGGCCTGAGGACGCTGTCCTTGGCCGTCGGCAGCATGTCGGGATAGTCGCGGCTGAAGTGCAGGCCCCGGCTTTCCTTGCGTTGCTGGGCGCTTCTGACGATCAGGTGGGCGGTGAGCACGAGGTTGCGCAGTTCGATCAGGTCGTTGCTGACGCGGAAGTTGGCGTAGTAGTCGTCGATTTCGCGCTCCAGCAGCTTGATGCGGTGGCTGGCTCGCTCCAGACGCTTGTTGGTGCGCACGATGCCGACGTAGTCCCACATGAAGCGCCGCAGTTCGTCCCAGTTGTGGGAAATGACGATTTCCTCGTCGGCGTCGGAGACGCGGCTTTCGTCCCACTCAGGCAGTTTCGGGCTCTTTCCCGGCTTGTCGGCGAGAATGTCGCGCGCCGCGGCTTCGGCGAATACCACGCATTCGAGCAAGGAGTTGCTCGCCAGGCGATTGGCGCCGTGCAGGCCGGTGCAGGCCGTCTCGCCGATGGCATAGAGACCCGGTACATCGGTGCGCGCAGCAAGGTCGACGACGACGCCGCCACAGGTGTAGTGGGCGGCGGGAACGACGGGAATGGGCATGCGCGATATGTCGATGCCCAGCTTCTGGCAGCGCGCGTAGATGTTGGGGAAGTGATGGGCGATGAAGACCGGCGACTTGTGGGTGACGTCGAGGAAGACGCAGTCGAGGCCATGCTTCTTCATCTCGAAGTCGATGGCGCGGGCGACGATGTCGCGTGGCGCGAGCTCGGCGCGCTGGTCGTGTTCGGGCATGAAGCGTGTGCCGTCTGGCAGCCGCAGGATGGCGCCTTCGCCGCGCATGGCCTCGGTGATGAGGAAGGATTTGGCGTGCTGGTGATAAAGGCAGGTCGGATGGAACTGGATGAACTCCATGTCGGCGACGCGGCAGCCCGCGCGCCAAGCCATGGCGATGCCGTCGCCGGTGGCCGTGTCGGGATTGGTCGTATAGAGATAGACCTTGCCGGCGCCGCCGGTGGCGAGGACGGTATGCTGGGCGCCGACCGTCACGATGCGGTCGTTGTCGATGTCGAGCAGATAAGCGCCCCAGCAGCGCTGCGCCTTCAGGCCGAGCTTGGCGCCGGTGACGAGATCGACGCCGATGTGCCGCTCCAGCACCGTGATGTTCGGGTGCTTGCGGACTTTCTCCGTCAGCGTTTCCTGCACCGCGGCGCCGGTGGCGTCGTCGGCGTGGATGATGCGCCGGTGGCTGTGGCCGCCTTCGCGCG
>DAIEEM010000022.1 GCA_027325905.1 Rhodocyclaceae bacterium | reverse complement strand
ATCAACTCTATGCGATGCTCGGCGACGATTACCTCGTTCTCGTCGCCACGCGCGGCGCCGAGGGCATCGAACTTGCCGCCACCCAGAGTCCGGACCTGGTTCTACTCGACGTGGTGATGCCGGAACTCGACGGCCACGAGGTCTGCACGCGACTCAAGGCGGATGAGCGTACCGCCGACATTCCCGTCGTCTTCGTCACCGCCCGCGACGATGAGAACGACGAGGCGCACGGCCTCTCGCTCGGCGCCATCGACTACCTGACCAAGCCGCTGCGGCCCGCCATCGTCCGCGCCCGCATCAAGAACCACATCGAGCTCAAGCGCAGCCGCGACCTGCTGCAACGCCTGACCACGCTTGATCCGCTGACCGGCATCGACAACCGCCGCCGCTTCGACGAATGCCTGGCGGCCGAATGGGGCCGCGCCGCGCGCGAAGGACACGTACTGTCCCTGGTGATGATCGACGTCGATCACTTCAAGCGCTTCAACGACCGCTACGGCCACGCTTTCGGCGACCAGTGCCTGACCAGGATCGCCGCCGCGCTGCAGGGCGCGCTGCTGCGCGCCGACGACGTCGTCACGCGCTACGGCGGCGAGGAGTTCGCCTGCGTGCTGCCCGGCACCGACCTCGGCGGCGCCGCGCAGCTCGCCGAGCGCATGCGGGCGGCAGTCGAGGCCATCGACATCGCGTGCGCCGGCGCCGCCGGCGAGCGCGTCACCATCAGCCTCGGCGTCGCCGCCGCCACGCCGCAGACCGACGCGCCGGTGAGCATACTGCTCGAGGCCGCCGACAAGGCTCTCTACGAGGCGAAGCTGGCCGGACGCAACTGCATCTGCATCCAGCAGGCTGCGCCGTCGCCCCGCGCCACGTCCGCCGTGTCGGCCAACGGTTCCAACCCGCCGCCGGCAGCCTAGGAAACATCCATGCGCTATGACGTAATCATTATCGGCGGCGGCCCGGCGGGACTCGCCATCGCTTCGGAACTGTCGCGCTCGCGCCGCGTGCTGGTGGTCGAGAAAGGCGTCGCCGGCGACACCAAGCGCAGTTGGTTCGTGCCGCTCAACGTCGTCGACAATGTCGTCGCGCCCTATACCTACGGCGGCGTCACGCGCTTTCTCGCCAGCACCTTCTCCGGCGCCAAGGCACAGTGGCGCGCCCGCCAGTTCGAGCGCTATCCGTACGTGGACGAAAAGCGCCTGCTGCCGTTCTGGGTCGACAGCGTGCGCGCCAACGGCTCCGAAGTCGCCAGCCAGTGCGAATACCGTTCGCATCGCGTGGATGCCGACGGCGTCGTCGTCGATACCGCGCGCGGCCAGTTCCGCGGCCGCCTGCTGATCGACTGCAGCGGCTACGATTCGGCGATCGCCAGGCAGTACGGCATCAGCCGCGAGCACTATTACTGGTGGTCGGTGTTCGGCGCCGTCGGCGACCATCCCGACGGCTTGTCGGGCATGCAGGTCGGCGACTACATGATGTGGCAGACCTTCGCCGACACCAATGCCGACGCCAAGACCTCGCTGCAGCAGGGCCGGCCGGTCTTCGAATACGAGATCCTCGAC
>DAIEEM010000241.1 GCA_027325905.1 Rhodocyclaceae bacterium | reverse complement strand
CCTCCTCCTTTACTTACGCGGAGCAGGGCACCCCACCGGCCCGATCGACGCACCAACAGGAGCGCAGCAGGGCATCCCGCCGGCCCGATCACGCATCGGGGTCGAGAATGCAAACATCGTGTCGATCTTCAGCATATCCGCGGCAATTGTTCGCCAGTGAGCCAGTCCACGATGCGCCGCCCGCCGAATCCCGTCGTCATCTGGACGAAGTGGTGCGCGTCCTCGAGCACGGTGCCGATGCGCGCGGCGCGCGCGCCTTGCGGATGGGCGCGCATGGCCGCCAGGACTCGGTCGGCATCGGCGGCGGCGACGATCGCAACGAGCTTGCCTTCGTTGGCGACGTAGAGCGGATCGAGACCGAGGAATTCGCAGGCCGCGGCGACTTCCCGATTCACCGGGATCGCCGCCTCGTCGAGCATCATGCCGGCCCTGGATTGGCGCGCGATTTCGTTGAGCGTCGTCGCCAACCCGCCGCGCGTCGGGTCGCGCAGCACGCGGATGTCGGCGCCGGTGGCGAGCATCGCCGCGATCAGGCCGTGCAGGGCGGCGGTGTCGGAGACGATGGCCGAGGAAAAGCCGAGGTTCTCGCGCTGCGCCATGATCGCCATGCCGTGGTCGCCGAGCGTGCCTGAGAGCAGGATGGCGTCTCCCGGCCGCGCCCGTTCGCCGGAAAGCTGCACGCCGTCCGGCACGACGCCGACGCCGGTGGTGCTGATGAAGACGCCGTCGGCCTTGCCCCGCTCCACCACCTTGGTGTCGCCGGTGACCACGGGCACGCCGGCCTCCTGCGCGGCCCGCGCCATGGAGGCGACGATGCGGTCGAGGTCGGCGAGCGGGAAGCCTTCTTCGAGGATGAAGCTTGCCGCCAGCCACAGCGGCTTCGCCCCCATGACCGCGACGTCGTTGATGGTGCCATGCACGCACAGGCAGCCGATGTCGCCGCCGGGGAAGAACAGGGGCGAGACGACATGGCCGTCGCAAGCCATCACCAAGCGGCCGCCGACCGGTAGCGGCAGGGTGGCGCCGTCGTTGCCCTGGCGCAGCCATTCGTTGTCGAAATGCCGGGCGAACAACTCCTCGATCAACTGCGCCATGGCGCGGCCGCCGGAACCGTGAGTCATGTCGACGCGACCGTTCTTGAGGTCGAGCGGCCGGACGTAATCGGAACGCGCGCTCAAATCAAACCTCCCTGGACGCGAAATCTACCGTACGAGTAATGCGCCGCACACGCGCCTTCCGACGACACCATGCACGAGCCGATGGGGTTGTCGGGCGTGCAGACGCTGCCGAACAGCTTGCAGTCCTGCGGCCTTTTCACGCCGCGCAGGATGGCGCCGCACTCGCAGGCACGATTGTCGTCGACGCTGCGATAACTCAGGGGGAAGCGCGTCTCGGCATCGAAGGCGGCATATTCCGCACGTATCTTCAGGGCCGAGTACGGCACCAGCCCTAAGCCGCGCCATTCGAACTCGCGCCGCAACTCGAAGATTTCGGCGACCAGGTCCTGCGCCTTGAGGTTGCCGTCGCGCGTGACGGCGCGCGTGAATTCGTTCTCGACGACGGCAGAGCCCGCGTTGACCTGCCGCACCAGCATCAGCACCGCCTGCATGACGTCGAGCGGCTCGAAGCCCGCGATCACCACCGGCTTGCCGAAATCCTCGGCCACCATGCGGTACGGCTCGGTGCCGATCACCGCCGAGACGTGCGAGGGGCCGACGAAGCCGTCGAGCCGCACCGTGTCGTCGCCGGCGGCGAGGATGG
>DAIEEM010000008.1 GCA_027325905.1 Rhodocyclaceae bacterium | reverse complement strand
AGCTTCTGGATCCACTCCAGGTTGATCACCGGCACCACGCCAATCAGCAGGTCGGGGTGGCGCGCGATGTTCACCTCGGGCGTCACCACCGCACCGTGCAGGCCTTCGTAGAACAGCACGTCGGTGCCGGCGGGGATGTCGGCCCAGGGCGTGAAGGTGCCCGGCGCCTGCTTGTACGGCGCGGCCTCCTCCTCGTTGTGCAGGTAGTAGCGGCGCTTGCCGGTGCCGGTCTCGCCGTAGGCGCGGAACAGCGCCTCGAGTTCGGCGAGCAGGTTGGCGTCGGGGCCGAAATGCGAGAGGTGCTGGTTGCCCTGCTTGTTGGCGGCGGCGACGGCATCCTTCATCGCCTGGCGGTCGTAGCGGTGGAAGGAGTCGCCCTCGACGATGGCGGCCGTGACGTTCTCGCGCCGGAAGATGTGCTGGAAGGTCTTGGTGACCGTGGAGGTGCCGGCGCCGGAAGATCCGGTGATGGCGATGACGGGATGCTTGACCGACATTATTTTCTCCGAAGGATGCTTATTCGTTGCGGAACAGCGAGCGCGTGCCGAACAGCGGCAGGTCATAGCTGTTGTGGTCGCGTCCTTCCACGTAGTCCGTATGGTAACCGTGGATGCGGTCGACCTCGCTCTTCGAGCCGAAGATGAAGGGGGCGCGCTGGTGCAGTTCGGAAGGCTGGACGTCGAGGATGCGGTTCCGGCCGGTGATGGCGCCACCGCCGGCCTGTTCGATGATGAAGGCGATCGGGATGGCTTCGTAGAGCAGCCCCAGACGCCCGCCCTTGTCGCGCGTCTTCTCGTCGACGGGGTAGAGGAAGACGCCGCCGCGCACCAGCACGCGATAGGCCTCGGCGATCAGCGAGGCCACCCAGCGCATGCCGAAATCGTGGCCGCGCGGGGCGGTGGCGCCGGCCAGGCATTCCTGCACGTAGCGGCGCACCGGCGGTTCCCAGAAGCGCTCGTTGGAGGCGTTGATGGCGAAGGTATTGGCGGCGTCCGGGATCACCATGTTCTTGTGCGTCAGCACGAACTCGCCGACCTCGCGGTCGAGCATGAAACCGTTGACGCCGTTGCCGGTGGTCAGCACCAGGCGCGTCGACGCCCCGTAGAGGACGAAGCCGGCCGCCGCCTGCCGGTTGCCCGGCTGCAGGAAGTCCTGCGTCTTGGCTTCCTTCTTGCCGTCCGGCGCCCGCAGCACCGAGAAGATGGTGCCGGTCATGAAGTTGATGTCGAGGTTGCCGGAACCGTTCAGCGGGCTGAACGTCAGCAGGTACTTGCCGCGCGGATACTTGGCCGGAATCGGCACGATGTCGTCGGCATTGGCGCTGGCCAGGCCGGCCAGGCGTCCGGTCCAGACGTTGGACTTGGCGATGAAGTCGCCGGCGGCGTGTTCGAGATAGATCTGCGGATCCTCGGCGTCGGCGCCGAGGCAGCCGCGCGAGATGGCATGGCTGATCGACTTGCAGGCGGTGGCGATGTCGTTGAGGAGAGCCGAGAAATCGCCCGTCGCACCCTTGACGCGGCGCTGTTCCTCGATGATGAATTGGGTCAGCGTGGTGCGCCCGTCATGCATGGTCCGTTCTCCGTCGATGCCATTTCCGCTCCCGAAGAAAATTCCCCGCCCCTTGCGGGGCGGGGCAAATCTGGCAAATCGCCAGAGGGAGTGGAACAGTGCGCTCCCGGGGCATCAACCCCGAGCCGTTGCGGACAATGTACCCGTCGCTATCCATAAGCGCCATTCACTTTTTCTTATCGTTGGAATAAGTTCGTTTGGGCGCTACGTTGCCGCCGTGGGCCCGCCGATTCGCCGCTTTACGCTGTCGCGCCGCGGCTGCCGGCGTACGTGCCTTTCCGCAGTTCGAAAGCCGTTCAGAATAGGGTAATGCGTATAGCATGTTATGGCCTGTGCGCACAAAGGCGATGGGATTCGCCGCCGAGGGGATCAGCGGGTCAATTGCATATAGAGTTGCGGCAGGGTTTCCGGCAGGCGCTCGATGCGATCGAGGACGCGAAAGCGTTGCCCGAATATGTCGCGCACGTAGTCGTCGGCATGTGGGTCGAGGCTCAGGCAGAAGGCGGCTACGCCTTTGGCGGACAATTCGTCGACGGCCTTTCTGGCGTCGGCGCGCAGGTAGTCGGGATCGTCGACGTCGATGTCGGCCGGCGCGCCGTCGGTCAACACCAGCAGGATTTTTTTGTCGGCGTGGCGGCGTGCGAGGTGGTTGCCGGCATGGCGCAGCGCGGCGCCCATGCGCGTCGACCACGCCGGTTCGATTGCGGCGAGGCGCGCCTTGACGGTGTCGTCCCAGTGCTCCGAGCATCCCTTGATGTGCTGGTAGCGCACCTCGTGCCGCGTGTTGGAGCGGAACCCGGCGATGGCGAAGGGATCGCCGAGGCGCTCGATGGCCCAGGCCAGCAACGCGACGGCTTCCTGGCTCAGTTCGAGTATCGTTTGCCCGCTGCCGGCAAGCTTGTCCTTGAGCGATTCGGAAAGGTCGAGCAGCAGCGTGACGCTGATGTTGCGGCCGTTGGTGCGGTGGCTCAGGTTGATGCGCGGGTCGGGCGTGGCGCCGCTCCTGAAGTCGATCAGCGAGCGCAGCGCGGTGTCGAGATCGAGGTCCGTGCCGTCTTCCTGGTAGCGGATGCGGACGCGCTCCTGCGGCTTGAGCAGGTCGAGCATGCGCTGGAGGCGTTTGGCGAGCGCGGCGTGCTTTTGCAGCAGGCGGTCGATGACCGCGGCATCGCCGGACGGATGCAAGGCTTCGTAGAGGCTCACCCAGTCGGGCCGCCAAGTCTGGCTGGCGTAGTCCCATTCGGCGTAGTGGCGCGGCGGCAGGCCTTGCAGTTCCTCGCCGGGTTCGATCTTGCGCGGCTCGTCGAAGGCCTCTTCCTCGTCGCCGGCCTCGATGAATTTCCACATCTGGCGGTTGTCGTCGCGGTAATCGACGACGGTGTCGGCGAAATGGACGTGCGCGAACTGGTCGCTGGCGCGACGCGTCTTCGCCACGTAGGTCAGCGCCAGGCTGGCGATGGCAGCGGTGCTGGCCGGGCCGTCGGCGAGCAGTTGGCGGAAGCGCCGTTCGAAATCGAGCAGCACGGGGTCGGCATAGCCGTGTGCGGGATCGAGGAAGGCGCGCGACAGCATGGCCAGGCGGTGGCGCAGGCAGGAGGTGGTCTCGGGATCGCAGGCTTCTTCCTCCGGTTTCGGGTGCAGCGCGAGGAACAGGCGGCGCAGCCCGGGGTATTCGCGGATCAGCAGCGTCTCGACGCGGCAGTCCTCGAAGAACTCGACCGCCATGCGCTGGAACGGGCTCCAGTTGTCGGCGACCTGCGCCTCGGACCAGCGGCGATGGCCGACCATGTGGGCGAGCGCGGCCCGATAGCGGTCGAGGCCGGACACCGACCCCGCATCGTCGTACACGTCCGGCAGGCGGATGCCAAGCTTGTCGTAGTAAGGAATGGGCTTGCGGATGATGTCGAACGCAGTGGAATACGGCACCAGATGATCGC
>DAIEEM010000007.1 GCA_027325905.1 Rhodocyclaceae bacterium | reverse complement strand
GCCGGCGCCGACCGCGCGCACCGTCAGTTGCGTGATCTCGTAGTCGAAATCGACGAAGCCCTCGACGATGACGCGGCCCTGATTCACGCGCCCCGACACCGCGGCGTAGTCCCACGCCTTCGCCACGTCGGCCGGCGTCTTCACCAGCGACTGGCCCTTGCCCGACGAGGACATGACCGGCTTCACCACGCAGGGATAGCCCACGCCGTCACCATTTTCGCCGTCGATGGCGGCCTGCACCTCGGCCAGCGAGGCGGCGAACTTGTAGGGCGAAGTCGGCAGGCCGAGTTCCTCGGCGGCGAGGCGGCGGATGCCTTCGCGGTTCATGGTCAGGCGTGCGGCGCGCGCCGTCGGAATAACCTCGGCCAGCCCCGCCTGCTCGATCTCGACCAGCATGTCGGTGGCGATGGCCTCGATCTCGGGGACGACCAGGTGCGGCTTCTCCTTCTCGATGACGGCGCGCAAGGCGGCGCCGTCGGTCATGGCGACGACGTGGCTGCGATGCGCGACCTGCATGCCCGGCGCGTCGGCGTAGCGGTCGACGGCGATGGTTTCGCAGCCGAGGCGCTGCAATGCGATAATGACTTCCTTGCCCAGTTCGCCGCTGCCGAGCAGCATGACTTTGGTGGCCGAGGGCGAAAGAGGGGTGCCGATGCGCATGATGACATGCTCCCGAATTCGAACCGCACGATTCTAACGACAAGTCCCGGCCGATGAACGTCGATCCGCTTTTGCTCCGCGTCGCGCTCGGCCAGTACGCCACCGGCGTCGCCGTCGTCACCACCGTCGGCGGCGACGGCCGGCCGGCGGGGCTCACGGTCAACTCCTTCGCTTCGGTTTCCCTCGATCCGCCGCTGGTGCTGTGGAGCCTCGGCCGCAATTCGGCCTGCCTGCCGGCCTTCAAGGCCTGCAGCCACTTCGCGGTCAATGTGCTGGCGGCGGACCAGGTCGAACTGTCGAACCGCTTCGCCGCCGCCGCGCTCGACAGGTTCGCCCACCTGCAATGGCAGCCCGGCCTCGGCGGCGTGCCGCTGCTCGCCGGCTGCTGCGCGCGCTTCGAGTGCAGCAGCGAAGCCCGTCACGCCGGCGGCGACCACCTGATATTCGTCGGTCGCGTCGAACGCTTCGACCGCGAAGAGCGGCCGCCGCTGGTATTCCACGGCGGCCGCTATTGCGGCCGCAGCGAACTGGACAATCCCGGAGACTCGCAATGAACTCGAACCGGCGGTTGCGCCCATTGTTTGCGGCCCGGATCGCCGCCTGGCGGCCGGTCGCGGACTGAGGCCGGACGCCGGCCGGATGCCATGGCCTGCATCCTCGCACTCGACCAGGGCACGACCAGTTCGCGCGCTATCGTCTTCGACGACGGCGGCAACGTTCGCGGCACGGGACAGGTCGAATTCGCCCAGCATTTCCCGCAGCCCGGCTGGGTCGAGCACGACGCGCTGGAAATCTGGCAAACGCAATTGGCGGCGATGCGCCAGGCCGTCGCCGCCGCCGGCGTCGCCGCAGCGGATATCACCGCGCTGGGCATCGTCAACCAGCGCGAAACCGTCGTCGTCTGGGAGCGCGCCGGCGGCCAGCCGATCGCCTCCGCCATCGTCTGGCAGGACCGCCGCACCGCCGCCGCTTGCGCAGCCCTGCGCGCCGCCGGCCACGAGGACGAGATCCGCCGCCGCACCGGCCTGCCGCTCGATCCCTACTTTTCCGCGACCAAGATCGCCTGGCTGCTCGATCATGCCCCCGGCGCCCGCCGGCGCGCCGAGCACGGCGAACTCGCCTTCGGCACCATCGACTCCTGGCTGGTCTGGCAACTGACCGGCGGCCGGCGCCACGTCACCGATCCGTCCAACGCCGCGCGCACCATGCTCTACGATCTGGCGCGCGGCGATTGGGACGACGAACTGCTCGCCCTGCTGCGCGTGCCGCGCACCGTGCTGCCGCAGATCGTGCCGTCTTCCGGCGTCTGCGCCGAATGCGACGCCGCGCACCTGGGCCGCGCCATTCCGATCGCCGGCATCGCCGGCGACCAGCAGGCCGCCACCTTCGGCCAGGCCTGCCTGGCGCCGGGCATGGTGAAGAACACCTACGGCACCGGCTGCTTCATGCTGATGAACACCGGGCCGGCGCCGCAGGCGTCGACGCATCGCCTGATCACCACCGTCGGCTGGCGTCTCGGCGGCGCCACGACCTACCTGCTGGAGGGCAGCGTCTTCATGGCCGGCGCCACAGTGCAATGGCTGCGCGACGGCCTCGGCATCATCGCCGCGGCCGCCGAGGTCGAGGCGCTGGCCGCCTCGGTGCCGGACGCCGGCGGCGTCGTGCTGGTGCCGGCCTTCGCCGGGCTGGGCGCGCCGCACTGGGACCCGCAGGCCCGCGGCCTGCTGATCGGGCTGACGCGCGGCAGCGGCCGCGGCCACATCGCCCGCGCCGCGCTGGAAGCCATCGCCCTGCAAAGCGCCGACGTCCTCGACGCCATCGCCAACGATGCCGGCGCGGCGATCACGGAACTGCGCGTCGACGGCGGCGCCGCCAGAAACGATCTCCTGATGCAAATCCAGGCCGATGTCGCCGGCATCGCCGTGGTGCGGCCGCGCATCGCCGAGACTACCGCGCTGGGCGCCGCTTACCTGGCCGGCCTGGCGGTCGGCGTCTGGGCGGATGCCGAGGTCATCACCGCGCAGTGGCAAGTCGAGCGCCGCTTCGAGCCGGTCATGGCCGCGGCCCAGCGCGCCGCCTTGCGCGAACGCTGGACGCGCGCCGTCGAGCGCGCCAAGGACTGGGAACAGGCGTGACGCCGGACGCGCCCGACGCCGCGCGACGGCGGCGCTTCGCTCGGGCGGCAGGCGAAAGCTGGGACGTCGTCGTCATCGGCGGCGGCGCCACGGGTCTCGGCATCGCGCTCGACGCCCGCACGCGCGGCTATGCGGCGCTCGTCGTCGAAGCCGGCGACTTCGCCCACGCCACCTCCTCGCGCTCGACCAAGCTGCTGCACGGCGGCGTGCGCTATCTGGCCCAGGGCAATCTGCCGCTGGTGCGCGCGGCGCTGCATGAGCGCGCGCTGGCGCGGCGCAACGCCCCGCACCTGTCGAACGACCTCGGCTTCGTCATCCCCGCCTATCGCTGGTGGGAACGTCCCTATTACGCCGCGGGCATGAAGGGCTACGACCTGCTTGCCGGCAGCCTCAATCTCGCGCCCAGCCGCAGCCTGGACGCCGGCGCCGTGCGCGCCGCGCTGCCGACGCTGCGCGGCGACGGGCTGGTCGGCGGCGTGCGCTACGTCGACGGCCAGTTCGACGATGCCCGCATGGCCGTGGCGTTGGCGCGTTCCGTCGAGGACCACGGCGGCGTGGCGCTCAACTACGCCCGCGTCGTCGGCCTGCCACGCGACGGCGGGCGCATCGCCGGCGTCGACGTCGTCGACGCCGAAAGCGGCGCCGCCTGCCGCATCGCCGCGCGCTGCGTGGTCAACGCCACCGGCGTCTTCGCCGACGCCGTGCGGCGCCTGAGCCAGCCGCAGGCGAAGCCGCTGTTGGCACCGTCGCGCGGCATCCACCTGGTGTTCGACCGGCGCTTCCTGCCGGCCGCCGACGCGCTGATGGTGCCCAGGACCGCCGACGGCCGCGTGCTGTTCGCGCTGCCCTGGTGCGGCCACCTGCTGGCCGGCACCACCGACACCGCGATCGACGCCATCGACGAGGAACCCCAACCGGCGGCGGCGGAAATCGACTTCGTCCTGTCCACGCTCGCCCGCTACCTCGACCCGGCGCCGCGCGCCGGGGACATCCTGGCGAGCTTCGCCGGCCTGCGCCCGCTGGTCGGCAACGGCGGCGGCAATACCGCGCGGCTATCGCGCGAACATGCGATCGAGATCGACGCCCACGGGCTGCTCACCGTGGTCGGCGGCAAATGGACGACTTACCGGCGCATGGCCGAGAACATCGTCGACCGCCTGATGCCGCAACTGGGCCGGGGGCGTCCGGCGTGCGCGACGCACGACCTGCCGCTGCACGGCCATGCCGTCGGCACGGCGCCGTGGTGGCTGCGCGGCTACGGCAGCGACCTGCCGTCCGTGCTGGCGCTACCCGGCGCCGACGTCGCGCTCTGCCCGGACCATCCGGCGCTGCCCTACGTCGAGGCGCAGGTGCGCTATGCCGTGCGCGCCGAACAGGCGCGCCATGTCGACGATGTCCTGGCGCGGCGCTTGCGGATCTTGCATCTCGACCGCGTCGCGGCCTTGGCCGCCCTGCCGCGCGTGGCCGCGCTGATGGCCGAAGAATTGGGACGCGGCAGGGACTGGATCGCCGCCGAATGCGCGGCGACGAACGCCTTGGCGACGGCGCAGTAAAAGGCCGAAAGAAGCGGGGCGTTCAGGCCGGCCCGAGCGCTTCCTCGGCGATGAAAGTGCGCCAGTCGAGCAGGGGCACGACGCTATGGTCGTCGAGGACGATCAGGGTCGACGTCGACTTGGCGGCCAACCCGCCGAGCTTGCCGCTCTTGAGCTGCGCGGCGGGCACGGTGACGATGTCGCGGATGCCGTCCGCGCCCAGGGCGCAAGCGTCGTCGCCGTCGGCGACGATGACGGCAATGCGGCGCTGC